>JBAQFZ010000060.1:0-17401 GCA_049287525.1 Halobacteriota archaeon
CTATACTTAAGCACGACCGCCGGTGACTTAAACGACACTATTAGCAGGGGTAGGTATAACATAGGTCTATAAAAGCTTTTCGGTTTCATTTCGCGTGGAATCGAATTTTATTGATTTTTAGTCGATCTGGCTATAAAGTACCGGGATGTTGAGAAGAAGAATTGCTTTTTATATCCGTGCGGGGAATAGGAATATTATCTGTTGGTTGTTTGGTAATTGCTGGACAGCCTCGTAACGGTATAAAATAGAAGATGACCACAAAAGTAAAAGTATCTTTCCCGCTGGACGAGAAGCGAAGAGTGTGAAATGGGTATATCAAACAGAACAACCCAGCGCTAAATTCGCTGAACGATATGCCAGACTAATGGAAGCAGCAGAAGAAGAAAAGCAAGACGGAACTAAAGAATAGCTCTGAAAAGAGAAGCCGATAAAAATGGGTATTTATAATCCAGCATAAATAACCTCTTATGGTGAGTAATGTAAGATGCGTTCGGATATTTTAAAAGCGGATATAGCGACCTTACCGCACAGGGCGTTATTGATGTCTGCGGGATTAAAGCGTGAAGATTTCGCGTTGGACAAGCCATTTATCGGTATTGCAAATAGTTATAACAACATTATCCCGGGGCATATTCTCCTGAATGAACTAACGCAAGAGGTGAAACGCGGTATTCGAGATGCAGGCGGCGTTCCTTTAGAATGGGGCGTTCCCGGTGTTTGTGATGGTGTTGCGATGTTTGTAGAGATGCGGCTCAGTCTGCCAAGCCGGGAGCATATCGCAGATAATATCGAGATAATGACGCTGTCGCATTCGTTAGACGGCTGGGTTGGGGTGACCAATTGCGATAAAATTACGCCTGGAATGCTGATGGCGGCGGGGCGGCTTAACATCCCGGCGATTATACTCACCGGCGGACCGATGAAGGCGAATGTCATAGAAGGACAGAAGCATCACCCCATTGAAGGGTTCGGTATCGTGGGGCAGGTAAAAGGCGGTGTGATGACCGAGGAAGAGGCGCAGAAGCTGCTGCCTAATATGGTTTGCGGTGCTGGTTCTTGTGTCGGACTCTTTACTGCAAATACTATGGCTGTGGCTACTGAGGTACTGGGCATGTCACTCACGAGATGTGCCACCACCTTAGCGATAGACCCGGAGAAGAAGCAGCAGGCTTATGAAACCGGTAAACGAATCGTGGCACTGGTGAAAGCCGGGGTCAAGCCCCGCGATATAATGACGAAGAACGCATTCGAGAACGCTGTTCGTGTAGATATGGCAATGGGCGGGTCCACAAATGCCGTTTTACATATCCCGGCAATAGCAAAAGAAGCCGGTGTTGATATTGATTTGGAGATGTTCGATGCGGTATCAAGAGCGACACCGAACATATGTAAGATAATCCCCGCGGGTACTTATGAGATGGCGGATGTAGACCGTGCAGGAGGCATTCCCGCGGTTCTTAATGTCTTAAAGGGCATGATTAAGAACTCGCCAACGGTGAACGGTAACTCAATATTAGCAATCGCAGAAGAAGGCGAAGTGCTGGATGACGATGTGATCCGCACGCTGGATAATGCGTACTTCCGAGAAGGCGGTATCGCAGTATTAAAAGGCAACATTGCGAACAGCGCGGTGATAAAGCAAACGGCAGTAGATAAAGATATGATGGCACATTCAGGTCCTGCAAAGGTGTTTTATACCGAAAAAGATTTGCTGGATGCGATAGAATCGAAGAGGATAGAGGAGGGAGACGTAATCGTGCTCCCGTTCCAGGGTCCGGCAGGTGCTCCGGGCATGCCTGAGATGCTGACGCCCACGGATGCGATATTGGGTGCGGGTTATAAACGTGTGGCCCTAATCACAGACGGTAGATTCTCTGGCGGTACCTCTGGTCCCTGTGTCGGGCATGTAGAGATGGAGGCGTATAATGGCGGTGCTATTGGTGTGATACAGGATGGCGATCTCGTGGAGATTGATATACCAAACAGGAAGTTGAATGTGAAATTGAGTGATGCAGAGATTGAAGAACGACTAAAGAAGGTAAAAGCACCGGCACGAGAGATGACGCCATTATTAGAATCGTACCGGAAGAAGTTTATCGGGCTTAATTGCTACGGTAGGAACCTCTTTACATACACGTCATCATAAATGGGTCCTTTCGGTGTGAGCGTGCTCTGCTTCAATTTTAACGCTTCTACACGCATCTCGCCTATTTCCACTTCCCGAAGCTCCGCTATCTTCTCCAATATTTGCACTGTTTCGGCCCGCGACCCAGCTCCTCGCGGAGACATCTTCACACGGCAGATAGTTACGTGAGTACTGAATTTCTTCTCCCTGGGAAAGCCCAGATTGCTCATCCGCGAGTCCACATCCGCCTGTAGCGCCTTCAACTCTGCCACGCCCTTATCCATACCTACCCATACAACCCGTATGATTCTCACCTTCTCCGGTGGCGCCTCCGGGAAGAAGCCCACGCCTTTTAACGCTATTGTAAACGCTTTCTGATTTATTTCTGATAATTCGCGTTTGACCGCCTCTATTTTGTTCTCCGGTACTTCGCCCATGAATTTTACCGTTTGATGCACCTGCCACGCACTCACGAACTTCAATTTCAGCCTGCTTTCATCTATTACCAAATTCATAAACTGCTGCTGCAATCCCTTTATATTCGCCCTTATTTCCTCTGTCAGGTCCACAGCGATAAACGCTCTCATAAATAACACTCACCTTTTCATGCTAAGAAAGTTTCCTATTCTATTCTCGGGTGCGAATCCTCTTCCTTCTAAGAAACGGTTTAACTTTAGAACCCGGGTAACGGTGCTTTGTCTTTTCTCCTCCTCTCGTTCCTGGTACGTCCTTATCGCCCTGAGGAAATCAATTCGACGGAACTCTGGCCAGAAAGGCGCGCAGAAGTAGACTGCACATTCATTCCCCAACGCCTGCCAGGGCACGAAATTACTCAACCTCATCTCGCCGCCCGTCCTTATTATCAAATCCACCGCCGTCTTCGCTTCCGGTACCAACTCGCCGTCTTCTATTTCGTGAACGTATAAATGCCTTGATACTGTCTCTTCATCTATCGCATCTACCGATAGCAGACCCTTCTTTACCATATCTCCTATTATTCGCACGGAATCCACTATCTCCCTCCGGCCGCTATATGCTAACGCGATATACAACTTGAATTGCGTATACTGCTCTGTTGCGAGTTCTGCTTTCTTTATTGCCGCTCTTACCACTTCAGGCAGCAAACTGATATTCCCCATCGCTCTTACCCGCACCCCATGCTTATGTACTCGTTCATCAGTGCTTATCTTCCTGAACTTCTCCTGCATCAATTTAAATAATTGCACTCGCTCTTCTTCCGTCCTGCAAAAGTTCTCAATAGAGAAGGCATATACCGTGAGTTGTTTCACGCCAATACCAAAGCACCAATCTATCACATTCTCTGTTATCTCCGCACCATAGAGATACGCTTCTTCCGTAGAAACGCCGATTTTACGCGCGTATCGTCTATTACCATCCATGATAATCGCTACGTGCTCGGGCAATCTCCGCTCTAATATCTCATCCTCCAGCAATTTCTCGTATTCACCGTAAGCTCGTCCACGCAACCAGTTGCACAGTCCCGCTACGTTACGCAGTGCTCTTATCTTTTTTATACCCATCTTATTTTCACGCCTCGCATCCGAAGTTCATCACCTTTGCCTTCCGCGTGGATATGTCTACAAGCGTTGCACAACCTGGAACGGGATTTATGTTCAGTTTCTTCTGATACGGCGTCTGAGATTGCCACGTACCGGAGTTTACAAGTAGCACGCCACGATATTTCGCTATTCCCACGGTATGTGAGTGCCCACAGTGGAATATCTCCGGAACAGGGTCTATCACGCCATAGTCATGCCCGTCAGGCACGATAGAGACACTGTTACCATATATTGGTGCTACATGCCGTTTCTTTAGCATCTCCTCCATCATTTCCTCTGGGTTTGAATAATTCAGCCTGGGTACCGAATTAACAAAATCATCGAACGACTGCCCGTGATACATCAGCACCAGCCTGTCTCCTATTCTTATGTATGCAGGGTTGCTCACGAAGCACGTATTATCGGGGAAGTACTTCTGGTACTCAGGCGGCAAAGAAGGTTGTGGTTCCGCAGTTCTAACAGCATCATGGTTCCCCGGTGCGACCACCACGTGCACATGCGAAGAAAACTCGTGAAAGTACCGTCCCGCTATTTTATATTGCTCTTCTATATCCGTAATGGCTAAATCATCTTCCTGTGCCGGGTATATGCCTATTCCATCCACCACATCGCCGGCAACAATCAGATATGCAATATTAACCCTTTTGGCTTCTTCATTTAGCCATTGTGTAAAACTATACCAGGTCGCTTCCAGAAACGTATTACTGCCCACGTGCAGGTCGGAGATGAGCACGGCATAAACATGCTCCTTAGAGCCACAAGCATGGTTAGATGAGGAGGGTAATGAAGATTGAGAAGACGAAGAGGGAATAGGTACATCCGGATGTATCACCCTGTTGCCAAACAAAAAACCACGGTCTAATAGCGAACCGGTAACGCCTATTATCTCGTCCGGGATTATCTCCTCATGGGGGGGTAAGATCACGGACATATGCCCTGAAGGATCTTCCAGATCCACGAGGAGGTTACCTTTTGCCGTTTTGTTTACAGAAGCGACCATCCCCACTACTGACACATCCTCCCCCACTCTACCATTTCTTAAGAACCGTATCTGCCCGCAATTCACCCGCCGTCTTATTATACCGCTCAGCCTTTCGTACCGGTCAAGGAAATGCGGTAAGAAATCTTTGTACTCCACGCCTCTACCATTATCAGAGAATGATTTAATGATAGCAGGTGCTTTTTGGATGCTCTTTACCAACCCGCTATTATGAATAAATGCGGATACCTGCTCCGTAGAAATGACAAATACCGAAGGACCTGACGAATTAGCTACGCTTTCGACGATAGCATTGATGTCAAAGTACCTGCCACTGTCTCTTTCGCATTCCACCTCATATTGACTTAATAAGTCAATCACCTCTGGCTGCACATGAAATCCCAAATCCGCGAATCGCTTTACTATTTCAATCACCCTGCCATTTTCAGCCGTTATCATGCCTTTCGTTTCTTCGCGCACCAGTTCACGAAGCGGGTCCCCAACCGCTGTCCCTTTCTAAAAGCCATCTTCTATGAAGATGTTTTTATTTATTCATAGCCATTCCTTCAGTTTCGCTTCGAAATACTGTTTTGGCAAAGCACCCTGTATTACATCCACGGGTTCTCCCTTTTTAAAGATGAATAGCGTGGGTATAGCCATTATAGCAAATTCCGCGGCTGTTCTTGGATTTTCATCCACGTTCAGTTTACCAAACACTACCTTTCCGGCATATTCCTTCGCTAATTCCTCTATTATCGGTGCTACCATTCTGCAAGGGCCGCACCAGGGCGCCCAGCAGTCCACAACAATCAGAGGGTACCTTCTTACCATTTCTACAAAACTGCTGTCGTCCATCGTCAACGGATGGTCTATTATCCCCGCTCCTTCTTTTTTACCCCCTTTCATTGCCTTTACCTCTGCTTCCATCTCTCGCATCTTTCGCTCCTTTATCCTCTCTATCTCCATCTCCAGATTCCCCTCATTCGCAATCCCGCGACTTCTCCCTCTTTCTTCTTCCATAATAATACACCCTTTACTGTATTTTATCTATTAGATGTATGTACCGTATTGTGGTTGCCTCTTAACGGTCATCGCCCTCTTATGAGTGGCATACCGCAGGGACCGTAACAATACGGCTGGTATTGTAGCCCTCTGTTTGCCATAGTAATCATCCTCCGCTCATTCCGCGAGGTCATACTACTCTTCGAAGAGGGCATTTTTATATTCGCGCTTTTAGTATTTAAACCTGCTTCTATTTCGTGACGGACATTGGTATTACTCCTTAAACAGTCGCGTTTTTATTACTAAGCGGCACAGAAAACGCTTTCTCCACGGAAGGGCGGTGTATGGCATTGTAAGAACAGAACGGAATTATACGCCCATCAGGTGTGGCATAGTGAATACCGCATCTCTTAACCCGTTCTATATCGAAATTATAAGCATCCTGGAAGTGCATTACACCGATAAAAAGTGTTTTACGGTGGAACTCGGCAAGAGCATCACGACTGCCCTGCTCTAATATACGGGTTAAAGAAGTGAAGTTTTTTGCGAACTCATGGGGCGCTTTCTCATAGTCTATGAACTTCCCACCTGAAGTCAACAGTTTTGCCATCGTCTTCAGTTTGCCCATTCTCGATTTCTTTATCGCCTCTGCACCCTCTATTAAAAACTCCATCAGCCCTTCAACATCTACGAACTCGGTTATCGGGATGAACTTCTCCCCATCAACAAAGACATACGTTGCAGCACCGCAGTGAGGATGGACCGTGAACTCCAACTGGGGTGTTCCTTGCCATGCCTCTACGAAATAAGAGACGGGCACGACAAAAGGCACGGGATAAAAACTATCACGTGATATTTCCCCGTCTGTCTGTTCCTCTAAGAGCTTTATGAAATCCGGAATGGTTATTCGCCCTTCCTTCCTTTTTGACTCGTCCACTCGCCCTTCAAATGCTATAGGTTGTGCATTCACGCCCCTTATCACATCCAGGTTCTTTGCCGCGAATTTTAATATATCGCCTATTTGCAGGTCGTTCACTCCTTTCATCAGCGTGGGCACAAGCACTATACTGCTTAGCCCCCCACGACGGCAGTTCTCTATCGCCTTTAACTTCGTCTTTAACGCCGGTATACCCCTTAAAACCTTATACGGCTCGTCAGTCACGCCATCAAATTGCAAATAAACGGTATGCAAACCTGCTTCCACTAAATCACGGCAGAACTGCTCGCTCTTCGCCAGCGCTATACCATTTGTGGCAACCTGAAGATGAGGAAAGCCGAGTTCATGAGCCTTTTTTACTATATCTACAAAATCTTCTCTTATCGTTGGCTCACCTCCTGCAAACTGCACTGCGGGACAGGGCGGCACCTCACTCCTGAGTTGCTTCATCATCGCTTCCAGCTGTTTCCGCGTTGGCTCATAGAGATAACCCGCAACTGCTGCATTTGCAAAACAGATGGGACACCGCTGGTTGCACCTGTTCGTGAGGTCTATAATCGCGAGCATGGTCGAACTCTTATGCTCCGGGCATAGACCGCAATCAAACGGGCAGCCCTTTTCTGTTCCTGTAAGCGTAATTCCTGCTTTGCCTTCGTAATTCCACTTTGCAAATTTGTGATACAGCTCGGCATCAGACCAGTACGTGTCCTCGAATTCGCCATGCTCCTCGCACTTCTTCTTTATCAGTATCTTGCCCCCTGATTCAGATTCATATACTTCCGCTTCTATTACTTTGAGACATACCGGGCATAATGATTTCGTCTTCGTCTCCATCTTCATCTCGTTCTTCTGTCTCCAAATCCATATTCTCAACGGTTTTAATAAATAGCGTCTGTACTTGGTATATTTATAGGTGCTATATTTCATTCTCGTGGAGATGAGTGTAGGTGGCAAAATCTAATATCGTACTTCGCTAGCTAAACGTTCAGTAGATTAACACCCACAAATCTCCTTTATCTTATCTTCGCCTTCCCGGGGACCTCGCATGATTAACAAATCGCCCTCCTTCAACATGGCATCACCCGCAGGATTGTACACCCACCTGCCATCCAACCTGCGAATCGCAAGTATAAACATCCCGGTTCGCGTTTCTATTCCCAAATCCTTCACTGTCTTATCAAATATAGCCCGGTTCCTCACTTCCACCTTCAATATTACCTCGTCAGATTCTTTTATAGACTCCAAAAAGACGGGATGCAACCGAATATCACGAATCACCACATCTGCAATCTCATACGCCGCATCCGAAATCATCTCCGATGAGATTGCCACGTGCAGCAAACCACGAAGTTCATCAAAAGTACTCCTCTTTGTTATGCCACCCGCCGCTTTTATCACCAGTATCTCCAGCTCATCTTTCATACGGTCCATAGATTCTTCCAGGTCTTTCACTTCTGCCGCAATCTCTTTGCTCTCAAACATCACTGCGGAATACGCAAGACCAACCACCAGTTCAGATATGTTTTTCATATCTGCAATGCGGTTGGAGAGCTCTTCTGTTACCATTCGGCTTTCTATACCCTGCTCTTTCATACCCTCCTTTGCCTCCGCCCGGTACTCCTCACCTGTTGCCATTTTACAGAACGCGGGTATACCCTCCGTGGGGCCAGAGATGATAATCATGTCTCCTGCGCTCAACCGCTCGTTACTGTCCGGCAAATATATCCACTTAGAACCCCTTTTTATTGCTAATACGCTCATGCCCGTTTCCGTCTCAAGCTGCAACCCCTCCAGCGTCTTATCTTTCAATATGGATGCGGGTTTTATCTTCACGTTCATCACAGCCTCGTCGAAATCACTACGGTCAAGATAACGGGTTATATCCACCGACTCCGCTATCTTCGCTATATTGCCCGCCGCGTTGGATATCTTCTCCGCGGCTGATGCGATTTGTAATATTCCCGCAAATTCAATCGCATCATCTATGTTCCTGGCGCCAAGCATTATCGCTATTCGCACCTTATATGATAGCGAGTGCACCCGTTCCTCTAACTTGAATACCTCTTTCGCTATCTCCGGGTTGCTATACAGAATCGCGGAGTAAGCAAGGTCTAACATCGAACCGGAAAGGTCTTTCATCTCCACAAGTACGTCCTTTACGTTAAAAGTACCTGATTCTAACATATTACAACATCCCCGCTTTTACCTTTTACTGTTAATATATACTATCCCACATACTAGGATTTAAAGTTGACTCCGCTCGTTGATTATAAAAAGTAAAAAAATATTGTATTTGATTGATGAGAATAGAAGCGGAATTTGTGCTTGAAGATGATGAAGTAAAAACGATATATGAGTCCATAAGGTGGGAGGGCGGGATAGAAGAAAAAAGGCGCTCTTGTGTGGACCTTGTGCTTGACGGGAATATGTTAAGCGTGTGTATAAGCGGTGATGATATTGTAAGTGTGAGGGCAGCGGCAAATTCGTGGCTTCGGTTGTTAAAAGTGGCGAAAGAGATGGTAGAGGTAGTAGGGACAAGATGCGAATCACGTGGTTTCTGAGCGGAATACCAGTTTTGGTCACGCTGTTAGTGGTTATCCTAGCCATTCTCTTGTGACTACTAGCTAGCTAGCTACACACACGTAGTTTTTTTATCTTTGCCATATAAAAGAAAAAGAAAGAAAGAAAGAAAGAAAGCTTTACCAAAGAAATATTATACTTTATATAAGGATAATAATAGCATGCTGCCGCCGTAACTCAGTTGGTAGAGTGCCCGGCTGTTAACCGGATAGTCACAGGTTCGAGTCCTGTCGGCGGCGTAATGTTTCTTCGATTATGGTAAAAAACGGGTCAATAGCTTATCAGACGAGATGGAAGGAAAGCTAAAAATAGCCGTGGCGGGTAAGGGCGGCGTAGGAAAAACGACCATTGCCGGCACCCTTGCACGACTCCTTGCAAAAGAAGGGCATGGTGTAATCGCAGTGGATGCCGACCCGGCAATGAACCTGAAATTTGCGTTGGGCATAAAAGAGAGCCCACCACCAATATCAGAGCTAAAAGACTTGATATTCAAGCGAACTGGCGCTTATAACGGTTCTGGCATCTACAAACTGAATCCCAGGGTGGATGACATCGTTGAGAGTTATGGTGCAAAAGGACCCGATGGTGTAGTCCTGCTGGTAATGGGTACGATAGATAAAGGCGGAAGTGGCTGCATCTGCCCCGAGACCGCATTCCTACGCGCATTGTTGCGACACGTGATCTTCAAAGGTAATACGGTTATAATGGACATGGAGGCTGGGATAGAGCATTTAGGACGCGGCACGGCAAAAGGGGTTGACCTGATGCTTGTGGTCGTAGAGCCCGGGATGCGGTCAGTAGAGACGGGGAGCAGAATAAAGAAGCTTGGAGCGGATATAGGTATAAAGAAGATCGCAGCTGTGATTAACAAGGGCACGGATTTCGGGATGCAAAAAGAGATAGCACGCAAATTAGAGGCACTGGCTATACCGCTTCTGGGTGCCATTCCTTATGACCCTGCGTTGATAAAAGCAGATATGGTGAATAAAGCACCGTTAGACGCAGGTGGGGTAGCGGTTGAGCGAATAAAAGAGATAAAGGATAGGATTTTGGGGTGGTAGTGGAGCGGTATCAGGATTTGATTACGTACCGAAAATATAGGAACAACTTTTTAGTTTAAGAAAGAGCGAAGAAATAGGATATTAAAAGGAGGAGTAACGATGGAAGAAAAGGGGGCAATAGAGAAAATAGCAGGTCCGTTAGTTGTTGCGAATAACATGCGTGGCTGCGAGATGTACGAAGTGATAAAGGTAGGAGAAGAGGGATTACTGGGCGAGACGATAAGGCTGGACGGCGACCTTGCTTATATTCAGGTATATGAAGATACAACGGGCTTAAAGCCGGGTGAACCCGTGATAAGGACAAAATCGCCATTATCCGTTGAATTAGGGCCAGGGATTTTAAAGAATTTTTATGATGGTGTGCAACGACCTCTGGAAGCTATAAAGGCAAAGGTAGGAGATTATATAGAACGGGGAGTTTATGTGGCGGCACTGGACCGTGCAAAGAAGTGGGAATTCGCGCCCACAGCGAAGGAAGGTGGCGAAATGGTAGGCGGCGATATTCTGGGTGTTGTTCAAGAAACGAAGGTGATAGAGCATAAGATTCTGGTACCTCCGAAGATACGTGGTAAACTTCTGGAATTGAAAGAGGGTGAATTCACCGTGGATGAGTGCATAGCGCGAGTGCAGACGGACACAGGCGAGATGGAATTGACACTGATGCAGAAATGGCCTGTGAGGAACGGAAGACCATACAAGGTCAAATTAGATCCTGAGGTGCCATTGTTGACCGGGCAGCGGATTAGTGATACGTTCTTCCCAATCGCAAAAGGCGGTACAGGCGCCATTCCCGGTGGGTTCGGAACGGGGAAGACGGTGATGCAGCACCAGTTGGCGCGATGGTCGGACTCACAGGTAATTGTGTACATCGGCTGTGGCGAGCGTGGTAATGAGATGACAGAAGTTTTAGAGGATTTCCCAAAGCTGATTGATCCATACAGTGGTGAGACGTTGATGGAGCGGTCAACACTCATTGCAAACACTTCAAACATGCCGGTAGCGGCACGAGAGGCATCTATCTACACTGGAATCACCATCGCGGAGTATTATCGGGACATGGGCTATGACGTGGCGATACAGGCGGATTCGACATCGAGATGGGCGGAAGCACTGCGTGAAATATCGGGCAGGCTGGAAGAGATGCCGGGTGAGGAAGGCTATCCCGCGTATTTAGCGACACGATTATCGGATTTCTATGAACGAGCGGGAAGAGTAAGGACGTTATGCTCAGATTCTGAGGAACGGATAGGCTCTGTCACGGTAGTTGGTGCGGTGTCGCCGCCGGGGGGTGACTTCTCAGAGCCCGTGACGCAGAATACACTGCGGGTGGTAGGCGATTTCTGGGCTCTCGATTCGACATTAGCAGACCGAAGGCATTTCCCGGCTATAAGCTGGTTACGCAGTTATTCGCTTTATATCGGGTATCTCAGCGATTGGTTTGCGAAGACGACGGCACCCGATTTCATGGAGCAGCGAGAGGAGATGATGGAGCTATTGCAGAAAGAGGCGGAACTGCAAGAGATAGTGCAGCTCGTGGGTGCCGATGCGCTGCCACCACGTGAACGGGGCACGCTGGAAGTGGCACGTATGATACGGGAAGATTTCTTGCAGCAGAACGCATACCACGATATAGATTCGTTCTGCCCGCTGGAGAAGCAATATCTGATGGCAAAAGTTATTCTTAAATGGTATGACAGTGCAAGAGACGCGATAGAACGCGGTATAGGCGTAGAGAAACTGGAAGGGATGCAGATTAAAGATGTCATGGCGAGGATGAAATATGCGCCAAACAAGGAATTCGAGAAGAAGTATGAAGAGATAATGCGGGATATGAAGGATGGATTTGAGACGCTAATGAAGAAGGCGGAAAGTGCGCTGTGAGGTAGGTTATACTCCAAACTCAACTTCTATTTCTTTTCCCGCAATCCGTTCCAGAACTTCGACCAAAAGCAGCTTCTTCGCTTTGAGTTCCTCTTCCAGCGAAACCACGTGTCTTTCCGACCGTGTGATTGCTTCCTGTAGTTGCGAGAGCTGCCCGTTCGCGGAGACAATTGATTGCTCGAGCACCTCTCTTTCTTTGAGGATTGTCAGAGTCGAAAGAGTAGCTTTAAGCTGTTTTATTTGTAATAGCACCCGCTCACGTCTGCCCTTTGTCGCGGATAGCTCTGTATCTAACAGATGGTCTATCCATTTCAGTGCCTTCTCTCGCTTTCGTGCCTTCAATATAGAAGTCTCTCCCGCTATGACGTTCCTTATAGCGCGGAGATATTCGGTGATGTCTTCTTCGCCAAGCGCTTGAATCGGAGCAGAGAGGATAGTCAAAATCGCTCTTCGTTCTACCGGTGTGAGGGTGTACCGTCCGGACTCATCCTGCTTCTTCAATAACTCCAGTTCTTTGTTAATTGGCGAGAACAGGTTGATGATAGCCGATTCAACTGCAGTTAGTTCCTCTTTTAATGCTGATAAGTCCGTTTCGAGCTCTTTTAACTGCGCCCAGTCTTCTCCTCCTTCTATCATCTTCAATCTTTCCTCTTCTATCCTAATTTTACTTTCAATTGCAGAACTCGCTTCTTCTTGATTGTGAACGTTCGCTTTCTCCTTCGCTATTCTGGAACTCAGACCTTTTATGTCCTGAGTTATCAATGGCACACGTTCTAAATTCGTAATCTTAATCTCTTTGCCCTTTATTGGTGTGATAAGTAGGTTAAGAGCAGTTTTCAATCGTTTGATGTCTGACTCAATTTCCTTAACCTCATCAGGAAAGAGGGAGCGAACATAGTAGATGGTCTTCGATAATTTGCCAAAAGCGGCTTCTATGTAGGAATGTGTAGACGCATAAAAGGCTAAAACTGCTTTATAATCGGTCCGGTCGGGAATCACAACCTTTTCGGTCAGTATATCTATATTTTTTACCAGTTTATCACGATTTAGCAATCCAATTTTTAGGATTGTATCTGGCATATCCTCCTTTGGTTCGGCATCCTGGAGTTCGGCGCTGTTTTGCTTAAGTCTATCACATGTATCGCTTATCTCTTTGTATAACCGACTGGTATTCGTGCTCAGACCACGAAATAGCGAGTTCGATACCTGCTCCTGCCAGGTATCTATTTCATCAAAGGCAACGCTGGCGGGTATCCCTTCCTTGCCAAATACCTTGTTCAGCCACTTCATATGTATTAATTTGACAATGCAAATTAAACTTATTAAAGATGTATTCCAGGCACAGTAGAAGGGATAATCCCTGGAATAAGCGAATATCAGAGGTAAACATGACCGACTTCGAGATACGGCACAAGGACTTAATGGGAAGATTAGGCAAGCTTCGCACAGCGCATGGCACCATAGAGACACCGACTATAATGCCTGTGATAAACCCGAATATTGTCTCAATTGCGGCAGCGGAGATGAAGAACTACGGTGCGGAGATGCTCATCACGAATGCGTATATAATTTATAGAAGAGATGATTTGCGAGAAGAAACGCTAAAAAGAGGTATTCATTCGCTTTTGGGTACGGAAATACCGATAATGACCGATTCCGGGTCTTATCAACTGTACGAGTATAGCGACGTGGAGGTAAGTAACCGTGAGATATTAGAATTCCAGCAGCGCATCGGCTCTGACGTGTGTGTACCACTGGATATACCAACAGCGCCATACGTGAAACGTAAATGGGCTGAGGACGACCTGGAAGCGACATTGAGCAGGCTGCGAGAAGCAAGAGAGCTAATGCCCGCTAACGGACAGGATAACATGCTTGCGGGTGTTGTGCAGGGTTCCACATTCACGGACCTGCGTGAGGCTAGCGCGCGACAAGCTGCGGCAATTGGATTTGATGTGTATGCAATAGGGGGCGTGGTGCCACTGCTGGAATCACACGGATTCGATAAACTGGTGGATATAATCATGGCATCGAAGACGAATTTGCCACTGAACGCACCGGTCCACCTTTTCGGTGCGGGCCATCCAATGCTATTTCCATTAGCGGTTGCGCTGGGCTGCGACCTCTTTGATTCAGCAGCATACGCGATATACGCAAAAGGTAAGCGGTATTTAACGGGTGACGGCACGAAGAAGCTGGATAATTTGCGGGTCCTTCCGTGTTCCTGTCCTGTGTGCTCCTCTTACAGCGTAGAAGAGGTGAAGGAGAGCACCGATTTACTGGCTTCGCATAACCTGTGGGTTACGTTTGAGGAGATGCGAATGGTAAAGCAGAGTATAGCAGAGGGTAGCCTGTGGGAACTATGCGAGAGGCGATGCCGTGCATACCCCTCTTTAGTGGACGCATTGAAACGAATAACAAAATATTCAGCACTTATTGAGAAATACGACACCGCGACGAAACGTCCATTCTTTTATCTCAGCGAGTGCTCCGCACATAGACCTGAGGTATTGAGTTACACTAAGCGGCTGAACCGGTTTAAAATATCGGGGACTGTTTTGATAACGACAACCAGAGAAGAAGAAGCCGAAGAGGGTAAGTTTGACCATTTATTCCTTGTGAAACCTCCGTTCGGCCCTTACCCGGTTGAACTGAATGAGAGTTATCCGGTTGGGCAGTCGGAAATACCGGAGGAGATAGATGACGAAGCGAAAACGGTGGCGTTACAGAATGTATTGAAATTGCTGGCGATGCACACGGGGGAAGCGAAATTCGTATTCCATCATAGCAGCAGTTGGGACGGGCATCCGCTGCTCGAAGAGATAAGAAAGCGCGCGGAGATGAGTAAGGAGTAAAGGAGGAGACGTATAATCATCATGATAAGAGCAATCATATTCGATCTGGATGGTGTACTATTGGATTCTGTTGGACGAGATATGGCGATCACCATTCGGGTATTCAATAAATTCGGGTATTCGATTACAGAATCCGATGAACAGGACATCATTGGATGGCATCCCACAGACCGTATAAGTCACTTCGCTAAGAAATTTAATATTCCGGAAGAAGAGCAGCGATTTATTCTGGAGGCGGAGAAGAGGCTTTATCGTGAACTCTGGTATTCCACGTCTAAACTGCTCCCCGATGTAAAAACTACTTTGGAAACGCTAAAGAAGGAAGGATTTACACTTGCACTCGCCACTACGTCCACACGCGATTCTGTAACTAAATTCATACAGAAATTCAAGCTTCATGGCTATTTCAAACTGATATTAACCCGGGAGGATGTATCCTTTCAAAAGCCGAGTCCTGAAATTTATATTAAGGCGAGGAATGAACTGGGTTATGACAGCAACGAGGTAATCGTGGTTGAGGATACAGAAATAGGCGTAAGAGCGGCGAAATCCGCAGGATTAACTTGCGTGGCGGTACCGAATCATTATACAAAGAAGCAGGATTTCTCAAAAGCGGATTATGTGCTTGGATCAATTAGTGAGCTTACTATGTTAGACGCTAACATTTTTTACGGCAGAATCTAAGACCAAATCGTACCGATCCCATCTCTTCTTCTCGCACTGTCAACAAAATTCCTGGCAAAGCCGGTAAAGGATGCAGCATGCAGATGTGCGTAAGAAGCAAGGCAGTTCTTCGTGATTATACCATCCATACCATCTTTTATTCCTTCACCGCGCAGCATTTTGTATGCGAACTCAACTTTAGTCTCGAGCAGTAATTCCGAATGATGGAATTCATGCCCCTTAAACCTGTCGCCTCTTCTTCCCAGGATACAATCTTTCTGAAACTCACCTTCCACATAGTTTACCACTCTCTTCTCGCCAAATTTCACCACACCCTTTAGCACGCCGCACATCTCGAAACTATTGCTCTCCTGTGGCTGCTCTATATCACGACCACGCAAGCCCCGTAAGGGTGCATAGTCAAGCTCTTCCATCAAATACATCAACCCTCCGCATTCTGCATATATGACACCGTAATCATCGTAAAAGTCCCTTATAGCATGACGCATCCGTATGTTTGAGGCTAATTCATCGCCGTAAATCTCGGGAAAGCCGCCGCCGATATAAGCAGCATCCACTCCGGCCGGCAGCGTTTCATCCCGAACCGGGCTGAAAAACACGAGTTCCGCACCTTCTTGCACCAGTAAATCAAGCGTATCCTGATAGTAAAAATTGAATGCCTCGTCAAACGCCACAGCAATCCTGACTTTCTCTCCCTTTTGTTTACGTGGCTGGAAGATTATAGACACGGGCAACTTCAGTGTGGGTGCGGACTTTGCAACGTTAACCACCTGATTCAGGTCTATATTCGCCTCTACCACGGTTTTTATCTTATTCAGAACACTGTCAAAAGAAGTTGTTCTATATTTACATTCTGTTGCGGTAATCAAGCCGAGATGCCGCATGGAGATGCCTAAATCGCTCTGCCGTGGAATCTTACCGATAACGTCCACGCCAGAATACTTCTCTACGGCTTTCTCTGCCTTCTTGCCATGCCTATCACTTCCTATGTTGTTTAGAATAACGCCGACTAGCTGGATTTCAGGGTCAAAGCTTTTATAGCCGTTAACCACTGCCGCCACGCTTCTCGTTATGCTCCCGGCATCAATCACGAGTATAACCGGGCTACGTAGTATCTTTGCTATCTCCGCCGTGCTGCCCATGTCATCGAAATAGTTCAAACCTTCGTAAAGCCCACGCACTCCTTCTATCACCGCAATGTCCGCTCCATCGCTATTCCTTATAAACAGCTCTTTTACCACGTCGGGCGACATCAGGAAACCGTCCAGATTCCTCGAAGGTCTGCCGGAAACCAGGGTATGAAACCCGGGGTCTATGTAGTCAAGTCCTACCTTGAAGCTCTGAACCGAGAAGCCCCGTGCACGTAACGCGCTCAGTAGTCCAATACATATAGTGGTCTTGCCTGCGGAGCTGCGGTCGCCCGCGATTACCACTCTTGGAATGTCCATAGTTTATACTACAAGGTCTTTTTGGGTTAAAGAGATTTGGCAATTGGTATCCGTAGAGTCCAATAGAAAGACATAAATCCCGGTATATAGGGCACAATCTAGAAATCCAGTGATTTTTATTTTTTTAGTAGTGGAAAGGATAAATAATAAAGTTGTTGCACAATACAGAACGGGGAAATATAAAATATAATTGAACTTTACCAATACTTCTGTTTCACTCTACCTACACACTTTTTGGTACTTCCTTTTTCTTTCTTCCTAGTTTATAA
>JBAQFZ010000061.1:0-6628 GCA_049287525.1 Halobacteriota archaeon
GCGATGTATGGAGGAATATGAGGGGCAAAAAGAGGATGATAGAATTAGAAGAAGGGCAATCACGACGTAGAATCTGTGTTGGAAGAGATTGAAAGAATGAATAGGGAGGTCTCTATGGAGAGTGAAGTGTGAAACTATGGTTTACGATGCCCAATCCGTAGAGGACATAGAGCATGAGATTGAATCCAGCCCATTTGGTAGCGGTGCGGCGTATTTTCTTATTGATTCGAGTGAATTTCAGCGATTCTATCTCTCTACTCATTCTGGGGAAGCGGTGGTTGTCAAAATAGGACTAAGCTATTTATGTGAGGAAACTACTTTGGATTTTAGAGATAAAGGTATTGCTAATTCTGGTCTCGCATCTTTGGCGAAGGGAGCATTTTTAGCCACTCTTCCTTTTTTATTTAGATTATCTTCAATCTCATTATTATTATTTTTAGACCGGAATAAAATTTGATAAAAAATTTATGTTTGATTGTCAGGAATATTATTAAGATTGTCCTATGCCATACGAGAAATTCAGGAAAGAAGTAGAGGGGATACTGGAAGAGAAAGTGGAACCGCTCACATGGAACGAGCTAAAAGAATGCTCAACCAAACTGAAACAGAAAGCGCCGTATCACGTGTATGTGCAGAAATTACAGGGCGACATCGGCCTGGTGCGGTTCAAGCGGGGGAATAAGACCGTATGGGCATTACGGAAATGGTTTGAGGCGGGTAAGTTCAAAGAACTCCTGCCTGAAAAGGTACGGTTTACTATTTTAAGTGTTAAACGCGACTACGCAATTGCTGCAAATGAATATTGGGAACTGAAAAGGATTTATCCCCGGGAAACCACATTAAATAGATGGGATGTGATGGAAGCGGAAGTGGATGACTTCTTCCCGGAAGAGGACAAAAGACCGGAGAGCATAAGGATAAAGGGAGATGGAATGAAGTATTTGCGGAGGATAGAGGATGACGAAGAGAAGATAAGAATTGCGGAAAAAATAGCAGAGAGTGGCGAATTCATGCATACCGATGCCTGGAAAGGGAAGACGCAGGGTATGACAAAGCCGCGATTCCGCTGTTTCTACTTCTACGATTCTAAATGTCAGTTCTTTTGCGACCAGAGCGTTTGCGTGGGTCATGATATGGACGTGGATGAACGAGACGAAAGTGTAGAAATAAAGGGCGATAAAGTGTATTTCGTGTTAGAAGCGATAGAACGAGAAGACACCGTATGGAGAAAGTCAAAGGTAGAATGGTGCATAAAGTCTGTAATTTCGCTTTGTGATCCCGGGCAGCGAAGGTTGTTGTAAAAGCGAGGCGAGAAGCGAGGAGGCAGTGTTATACAAATACCAAATCATCATAATCGGTCATCACCACACCATTGAAGATGGTATGCCGTACCGTCCCCGGGAATTCAAAGCTATCGAATGGTGACCATCCGCATTTTGTATATAAACATCTGATTTTTTCACGGTTATGTACATCTAAAATCGTAATATTTGCCTTTTTACCCACTTCTATACGACCACGGTCGTTCAATCCCAGAAATATCGCAGGATTATAGGCGCATATCCGTGATATAAGCACAGGGTGGACATTGCAATCTACAATCAACCATGTGACGAAACTACCAAAAGTGTCTAAATTCGGAACACCCGCAGGAGCTTCTAAAAAATCGAGCTCTTTTTCCTCCTGTGTATGTGGTGCATGGTCCGTAGCCATGAAATCAATCGCACCCGCTCTAAATGCGTCCAGCAACCGCCGCCTATTCTGCTCGGTCCTCAATGGTGGATTCGTCTTCAGAAATGCTGTTTTTAGCGTTACTTCGTCCTCGTTAAAGAACAAATGATGGGGTGTAACCTCACAGTGAATGTGTTCGTATCGCTTTATAATCGCCAACGTCTCGTAAACGGAAACATGAGCTATATTGATTTTTATGCCGTGCAAAGCAGAAGCAGCCGCTAAAACGTGCTTAACTGCGGACAATTCCGCCTCTTCAGGTCTCAGTTCGGAGTGTGTCCCCCCTGCTTTTAACGCCTCTTGTCGCGCTTCTATAATCCCCTGGTCTTCACAATGAATCACGAGTGGTTTAGAAGTGCCTTCTACCGTTTTTAGCGCCTCTGGCAGCAGTGCCACAGGCATGAATAATTCACCGGTTTTGCTGAGGTACATCTTATACGCTACTACTTCTCGTTGCATATCTAAAATACCGCTCGTGTTTATCGTCGCGTTTGACGCCGTCACAGCGCCGTAGAATAAGAAGTCAATCAAGCCGTTCGATTTTGAATCTGCGAGTGCCTTCTTTCTACGTATTCGCGCTGCGTTTATGCCCGGCAAAGGTGTGTTTGGCATGTCAACCACGGTAGTTATGCCGCCATGAAGAGCTGCCCAAGCACCGGATTGGAAGTCTTCTTTATAGCTCCAGCTCTGGCTCTCATCCTCTCTCAAATGCGCGTGTAGGTCAATAAACCCCGGGAAAATCAAACTCCTTTGGGCTTTTATCACTTGTTCGCCTTGTAACCCTTGTTTCTTTATTTCGGTGATAAAACCTCTGTCAATACCCACCTGAACCTCAGTTATCGTGTCGTGATTTACCACTTTTCCTTCTATCACCAGGTCATGAGCCATATCTTTTAAATAACGAAGTAGAATAAATAGAGAAGATAAGAGGTACTGGAAGATGTTTCCGAATAAAAGAGCGCAGAGCATGATAGGGAAAAAGGTGCATGTAGAGATGAAAGGTGAGAAAAACGCGCTGGAGGGTGTGCTGAGAAGCGTGGACGACTACTTGAATTTGTACCTGAGTGCGGCAAACGAGCTGCAAGGTGACGAGAAGAAGCGATTGCTTGGTTCGGTAGTGGTCCGTGGTAATAACATCGTGCTTATACACCCTATGCAAGAATGAATACGAAAAAGGTGGGAGGGACGCGAATAGGAATCATTGGCGTGGGTAACATAGGGTCTTCTATTCTGCGGGGGTTACTGGCTGCGGATACGGCTACAAGCAGGGAGCGGGTTTTTATAAGTGACGCAACGAGAGAGCACCTAAAATATTTTGAAAGTGACCCGGAGCTGAAATCCAGAGTAGAGGTATGCGAGAGTAATGAGGCGTTGGTGCGGCACTCGGCGGTAATAATTCTAGCGGTCAAGCCAAACATAGTGAAAACGGTAGTAGAAGAAATTGCACCTTTTATGACCGTAGAAAAAATACTGATTTCCGTGGCTGCCGGCGTGCTGACGAAGACGATAGAGGATTATCTCGGCGAAGGAAAGAAGGTAGTCCGGGTGATGCCCAATATAGGTGCGCAAGTGCGTGAGTCTGTATCTGCAATATGCAGGGGGAGGTACGCAGAACCGGGGGATGAAGAACTGGCAAAAGGTGTTCTAAGTGTTATTGGCTCGGTTTATAGCGTAAGCGAGTGTGATATGGACGTTATAACCGGATTAAGTGGTAGCGGTATCGCGTTCTTCGCTGCGGTGATAGACGCAATGGCAGATGGTGGTGTGTATGAGGGCTTGCCACGTGATTTAGCACTGACGATTTCTGCTAAGACGGCACTTGGTGCTGCGAAGATGGTCCTTGCAGGTGATACGCCCTCTGAGATAAAAGCAATGACTGCATCGCCCGGGGGAACGACTATACGCGGTCTGTATGCAATGGATACGGGAGGCGTAAAAGCAGCGATGATGCAGGCTGTAATAGTAGCGACAGCACGTGCCGCGGAAATAAGCCGAATGGGACGTAATACCGATGAAAAATGATTTGATTGCCCTTGTAATAGCACTGTTGAAGGATGCGGGGTTTATCGTCTCGCGCAGATGCAAAGCGTGCAGTTTCGATTTAGCAGCTCGGAGAAGCGATTTTACGCTACTGGCAAAGATATTGTACAATATAGACGGGATTAACGGTGAAATGGCGAGGTGCATAAAACGTGCAGCATTTTGTTTACTTGCGTCACCCATCATCGTGGGAGAGCGAAGAGGGTATCTCTTTTTAGAAGACGATGTGGTGTATAATAGATACGGCATTCCTGCTATAAACACGCATACGCTGTACGATTATTTCAGTGAGGGTGTGAGTCCCTACGTCTATTCAACTACCGGCGGCTTGTATGTCACGATAGACGGAGAACGGATGAAAGAGGCGCGTGAGGAGAAAGAGCTATCATTAGGTGACCTCGCGTCTGAATTAGGCGTTTCAAGACGGAGTATTAGCAAATACGAGGTAGGTAAAGCGGGTACCACGATAGACATCGCACTGAAAATCGAGGAGATTTTAGATACTATGCTAATAGTACCACTAATGTTGTTAAAACACGGGATAGAGGAACCACTACCGTCGGAAATAACAGAAGCCGGAATAGAAGAATCAGCTTCGAGTCTGGAGCGATATATACTGAGTATAATGGAAGAGATAGGGTTTAAGATATTTGCAACTGCGCATGCCCCTTTTAGTGCCGTATCGCTGTTACAGTCGAAACGAGAAGCAGAAAGCGTGAGGATTCTTACGGGAATAAGTGAATACTCCAAGCAGATGAGAAAAAGGGCGAAAATACTCAGTAGTCTATCATATGTAACAGGAACGCAGTCGGTATTCGTGGTTAATGGTAGCGTAAAGCGCGTGCAAATAGATAATACCTTAGTGATGGAGAAAGAAGATTTGAAGAAGATAAGGGACCCTGAGGAGTTCACCGGTATGATCGAGGAGAAGATGGAGGAGGGCTAATATGCGTGGAAAAGTAGCCATCATAATGGGTTCAAGCAGCGATAGAGCAGTGGCAGAAAAGGCGGAAAAGGTGTTAGAGGAGTATAAGGTGCCATACGAAACGAAATTGCTATCGGTACATCGGGAGCCCGATGCTCTTGATAGATATATTAAGGAAAGCCGTGATTCGGTAGCGGTGATAATAGCGATTGCTGGACTATCGGCGGCACTGCCCGGAGTAGTAGCATCGAAGACGGAACAGCCAGTTATCGGCGTGCCGGTGAGTGGCAAGCAGCTGCAGGGTATGGATGCGTTACTTTCGATGGTGCAGATGCCTTCCGGTGTGCCTGTGGGCGTGGTAGGTATAGATAACGGAACAAATGCGGCTTTGCTCGCGCTGCGGATACTAAAGGTAGATACGGGAGAAACGCGATGAAGACCGTCCGTGAGATTTCACAATAAGTTTTTTTTTGTGTGAAGAGAAAACGAGTAATGAAGGCATTAGCACTCTTGTCTGGTGGTCTAGATTCGATACTGGCATTAAAACTCGTCTTAGATCAGGGTATAGAAGTGGTGGCACTGAATTTCATTCTGCCTTTTGAAACGGAGAAAGGAGATTACGCGTGTGCTATAGCAAATAGGTTTGGGCTACCGCTTGTAAGAATAGAAGCGGGAGACGAATACCTTGATATAATACGAAACCCCAGATACGGCTATGGCTCCGGGATGAATCCCTGCATAGATTGCCGTATTTATATGCTGCGAGAGGCGAAGAGGATTGCGAAAGAAGTAGGTGCTCTGTTTATTGTTACTGGTGACGTGCCTGGTGAGCGACCCATGAGTCAGCACAGGAACGCATTGAAACAGGAGGAGAAAGAATCGGAGCTGGAAGGCATGATCGTGCGACCCTTATCCGCAAAGCTGATGCCCGAGACGATTCCTGAGCAGAAAGGCTGGGTAGACCGTAGCAAACTGCTTGCAATATCGGGCAGGAGCAGGAAGCCTCAGATTGCACTGGCAGAGAAGTTCGGGTTGCAAGACGAGTATCCCACACCTGCTGGTGGATGTCGTTTGACCGACAAGGAATTCGCATCGAAAGTCCGTGACCTGTTCGCGCATAAGGAAAAAGTAGCGATGCGAGATGCGTTGTTATTACAGATAGGTAGACATTTCCGGGTTGAGTCGTCCAAAATCATTGTGGGCAGGAATGAAACCGAGAATCAGCTTCTACTCGATTTGAAGGGCTTTGATGATTATGTATTCGAAGTGCCGGGTTACGGCAGCCCGATAACGATTCTGGAAGGTACAAAGAGCAAAGAAGCGGTAGAAATTGCGGCAATGCTGACGGCGCGATATTGTGATGCGGATGCTGACGAAGTGCTGGTGGAATACCATGCTGAAAACAAGAGAGGGTCAATGATTGTTGCTCCTTTGAAAGACCCTGCTCGATTGAGGGTGTGAGCGGAGTCGGGCTAAAGGTAATGGCACAATATTCAAGTTGTACCGCTATAAATCTCACAACCGCAATTCGGTCGTGTCCCAATTTTGTAGAAAAGTTTATCCATACCTCGTTTCAATAGGAAATGTTAAGGGATTGGCGAAATGGGAGAAGTAAACGCAGACGATTTCTTTTGTCCAAACGAGGCGTGCCCAGATTACGGAAAGAAAGGGAAGGGGAAATATCAGGGTAAAGGAATATTATGGCAAGCAAATACGTTTTGGTTGCTCAATAACGGGGCTCTGCCCCGTTGACCCCGAAATCGCGGGCTCTGCCCGCGTTCCCGCATGTGGGGCTCTGCCCCACGACCCCGCAAGCCCTGTAAGGGCTTACCTGAAAGGCTCAGTAAGGGTTTATGCGAAAACAAAGCTTGTTATCAGCCATCATCTCGGCGGGCGTGCCCTCGAAGACGCGGTTGAATTGCTCACTGATAA
>JBAQFZ010000062.1:0-10290 GCA_049287525.1 Halobacteriota archaeon
TTTCGAGCTGCACTTGAAGTATAGAGAGGATACTGAGCGTATTGAGCTTTTTGTCGGATGTGTGAGTGAAATACCACCACCATAGGGAGGAAATTAAATAAAAGTCTCGGCTTCGCATCGCACTTCGCATGTCCGCAGCCGTTGTCCGAAATTCCGAACCCCGCTAAAAGGTGAGTAAAAATGGAGCATAAAGTAAAACAACTGGTAAATCAAATAAAGAAACATTTGGTAAAAGAGTACGGGGGAAAAATAAAACGGATTATTATTTACGGTTCTTACGTCAGGGATGAAGCTACAAAAGATTCTGATATTGATGTTTTAGTTGTAATCGATGATTCCCTCGATCCCTTTGAGGTAAGGAAAAACTTGAGCGACATAATTTTTGATATTCTTCTTGAGAAAAAGGAGTTAATTTCAGTTATACCTGTGCCTGAAACCATTTTTAAAGATTACAAATCCCCATTCATATTGAATGTGAAAGAGGAGGGGATGGTGATATGAATGAGATAAACGACCTTACAAAAAAAGCAAAAAAAAATTAGAAACCGCAAAACTTGTTTTTGATTACGAAGATTACGATTCTTGCGCCTCAAGGTGTTATTATGCGATGTTTTTTATGGCTGAAGCAGTGCTACTTACCAAAGGTATGAAGGCATCTTCACACAAAGGTGTAATAAGTATGTTTGGCGAGCTTTTTGTGAAAACTGGAATTTTTGAGAGAGAATTAGGAAAGGCGCTCAGTGACGCTTATGATAAAAGGTTGATTGGAGATTATGGTGTAGGTTTTGCAGTTGTTGAAAAAGAAGCAGAAGATATGCTTAAAACATCTCAAGATTTCGTTAAGAAGTTAAAAGATTATCTTAACAGGCGGTGGTGAGAAATAAATTGAGGACACTTAATCTGTCATGATTAGGTGCCCGAGATGAAGAAGATATTAATTGTTGAAAAGAGGAAAAAGGCAAAAGAGTTAAGAGCAAAAGGTGGGAGCCTAAGAAAAGCAGCATCGCATTTAGTTGCCGGTAAGGATAGCATATCAAAATGGGATAGAAGGTCAAATGATGATATTGAGAGAGACGAACGAGGCTGGAAAGAGGGGTAGATTGCGAGTGCATACAAAGGAAGAAGAAACGAGAATAATCGCGATTAGAAAAGAATTAGAGAAAGAAGAAAGGTAACTACTCACCCCTGTGTCAATCCAATAGAACCGGATGAAGGAATAAATGGAGACCCACGAAACGCATCGTGAATAGCATCGAGGACACGACACCCGTTCTTCCGCGCGGTAGAGATATACCCACGGATACTACAGAACACATCCGCCCCTTCAGAAGTGCGGAAGGTGCCTGACACTTTCTGTTTCACTTTCATCATACGAATATCGCGCTCAGCCTGATTGTTGTCAAAAGGCACACGAAAATCGTACATAAATGCCAACACTTCACGTTTGTGTCCCTTTAAGCGGTCAAGTGGATTTTTGGGCGGAGATTGTTTAACTCTGCCCCGTTTTCCTGGTTCTTTCTGCGGTGGCGGATTCATTTCAAGTCCGTATTCAATGATCTCGTCGTATCCAAAGTAGGGACCCCAGTGATCATGCGCCGCAGTCCCCCCAAACTCGGGCAAAATCCCTATCGAGTCCATCGCCTCCCTGCCACGTTTCCGATGCACAGTATAATACGTCAGATCAGGTGTACAGGCAACATGCATCCAGTGCAATTTATTCTCCACAGGCAAACCCGTTTCATCGAAGTTGACTACATCAGCGTTTATCAACTGCTCTTTAATCGCCTCGTTAGCGGGTTTTACGCTCTCTGCGCAGGTTAGGTTCGCCTGAAGTGTAATCGCCTCAGAGGGGCGATGAGCGACAACATCCTCGAAGAATTCGCTGATGCGCTCCAACGGGATGAATTGATAGTTGTTCAGGTATACAGCCAGCGCTTTGACGCGGTTGCCGTATTGCACTGATGCGGTCACGTCAAGAGGAAAAGAAGCGGTATTCGCTGTGCCACAGCAGGAACAGATCTTGATCTCTGCCTGATGCTCAGTTACTTCCAGTTGTATGGGTGGAATGTCAAAGACCTGACGCTTCTGATAACCCGCAACTTCGGTATCTTCAAGAGTTGCACCGCACACAGCGCACTGCCCAACCCTGTGCACCTCTGTGTGGTCAAGGTTTTCCGATGGTTCCAAAGTATGACCTTTATGCCCCTTCTGCCCGCCGCTTTTTTTTTGCTGCCTGTTTTTCTCGTGCTTTTGGCGCGGTGCTTTTTGAAACCATCGTTGGAAGGGGGTTTGCTGCTGTTCTTGCTGTTTTTGTTCAAACGATCCTGCTGTGCCTGCAATTCCTGAATGAGCCGCTCAACAAGTTGAATGATCTCCTCTTCTCCTTGCCGGTAGGCGGCACGAATTTCGTCACGGGTAGGTATATTCATCGTTTGTCCCTTCATCAATCGAAACGTTTTATTTACAATCATTGGGATGGATAATATAAAGTCTTATCCGCAATAAATTCGTAGTGCGTGAGTAGTTACAAATATCTTAGGAATAAATGACTTTTTTAGTTCAAATAAATATTTTGCGAGGGAAAGAAAAGGGGTAAAAAATGAAAACTGAAAGAAGGGTAAAGTTGGGAAAGGTATTGATATTTGTGGTTCTATTTGTGATATTCGTAAATCTTGGATGCGCAAGCGAGATACCGCCTGAAGAAGAATGGCGCAAGACTTTTGGTGGAACTGACGGTGAAGGGGCAAGTGCAGTCCAGCAGACCGCAGACGGTGGATACATCCTTGCTGGATACACGAAGTCGTACGGGGCGGGTTCCCATGATTTTTGGCTGGTAAAGGCATATTCCAACGGCACCGAGGAATGGAACAGGGCCTTTGGTGGAACAAGCTCGGATATGGCAAGTTCGGTCCTGCAAACTTCAGACGATGGTTTTATCATTGCAGGAAAGACGCAGTCGTACGGTGCTGGGTCAAATGATTGCTGGCTGGTGAAAACTGATTCACGTGGTACTGAAGAATGGAACAGGACCTTTGGCGGTTCTGGCTATGATTGGGCATACTCAGTCCAGCAGACAACAGACGGTGGCTTCATCCTTGCTGGATCCACGGTCTCGTATGGTGCTGGTTCTGCTGATGTTTGGCTGGTGAAAACTGATTCACGTGGTACTGAAGAATGGAACAGGACCTTTGGTGGTACTGGCTATGATGAGGCACGATCTGTTCACCAGACAACAGATGGTGGCTTCATCCTTGCTGGATGGTTAGGCTCACACGGTGTGGGTTACGATGAGGCGTGGCTGGTGAAAACTGATTCAAACGGTACCGAGGAATGGAACAGGACTTTCAGAGGAACTTACTATGATCTGGCACACTCAGTCCAGCAGACAACAGACGGTGGCTTCATCCTTGCTGGAGGAACAACGTCATATGGTGCTGGTATGGGCGATTTTTGGTTGATAAAATTAAAAGGTGAACCAAAAGAACTACCAGTCCACAACATTGACACAGGAAAAAATTTCCCCAAGATACAGGATGCGATAGATGACCCTACAACAATAGATGGACATATGATTATTGTGGATATTGGTACGTACAATGAGAATGTGGTTTTGGATAAGTCGCTTACGCTTAGGGGAATTGGTATGCCTGTTGTGGATGCAGGCAGCAGCGGTAGTGCCATTACATTAAGTGCGGATGAAATCACGCTTGATGGTTTCACGGCAACAAACTCAGGAAGTTCGTATGGAGATGCAGGGATTAATGTAACTTCAAACAATAATACTATTACAGGCAACAATGCCAGTAACAATAAGTGTTACGGGGTCAGCCTCTGGGACTGTAGCAGCAACAAGATATATCTCAATAATTTCATAAACAACACTGATAACGCTTATTCTTTCAATTCAACCAACATTTGGAACTCAACAAAAGAAATAACCTATTCATACAACGGTAGCGCTTACACAAGCTATATGGGCAATTACTGGAGCGATTACAAAGAAAAGTATCTGGATGCTAAAGAGATAGATGGATGTGGAATTGGCGATACATCTTACCGCATAGATTCTGATAGTGATACTTATCCTCTGATAGAGCCTATTGAGAACTACTACTTTGAAGAAAGCCAACCAACTATCATATTATTTAACCCATCCTCACAGGTGAGCGACATCGAAGGCACAACGAGAACTTTCTGCATAACCATTGAGCCAACGGTAAATGTAAGCTGGCTCCTAAATGGGACGGAAGTTCAAAGGAACATGAGCGTGACTTCGGCATCCTATACAAACACAAGTGCTGTTGCAGGAACCTGGAATGTTTCGGCAATTGCAACAAATGCAAAAGGGCAGGATATGCAGGTGTGGATATGGAATGTGACATCGAAAATACTGTCAGTACACAACCTTGATACAGGCAAGAATTTTTCCCTGATTCAGGATGCGATAGATGACCCCAATACAATAGACGGGCATACGATTACAGTAGAAGCGGGAACTTATTATGAGAACGTGGATGTGAGTAAGCGGCTTACATTGCGTGGAATTGATATGCCTGTTATAGATGCAGGCGACAACGGTAGTGCTGTTACATTGAGTGCGGACGGAATTACGCTGGAGGGTTTCATAGCAACAAACGCAGGTAGTTGGCCAGAAGCAGGAATCTATGTAACCTCAAACGATAACATTATTACAGGCAACAATGCCAGCAACAACCTCTATTGTGGCATCTGCCTATGGTATTCCTGCAACAACACCATTACAAACAACAATCCCACTAGCGGTATCTACCTATGGTTTTCATGCAACAACAACATCATTACAGGCAACACCGCTTGTGACAATAACTGGCACGGTATCAGCCTCGAATATTCCAGCAGCAGTACTAACACCATTATGAGCAACACCGCCTGCTACAACAACGGCAACGGTATAGACCTCGACTCTTGTAGCAATAATATCATTATAGGCAACAATGCCAGCAGCAACAACAACGGCATTCGTCTCTCCACTTCCAGTAATAATAACGACATCTCAGGCAACAATGCCTGCTACAACAGCGGCAATGGCATTGACATCGAGTCTTCCAGCAGCAATGTCACAGGTAACACTGTCACCAATAACGGCAACGGTATAGACCTTTACTATTCCAGCAACAATATCATTACAAGCAATAATGCCAGCAACAACATCTATAATGGCATCGTCCTATACCATTCCAACAGTAATAACAATATTACAGGTAACATGATCTGCAGCAACAACGATTATGGCATCTACCTCAGAGATTCAAGTAGCAACAAAATCTATATCAACAATTTCATAAACAATACGGATAACGTTTACTCTGAAGGTTCAAGCAACATCTGGAACGCCACAGAAAAAATAACCTATACTTACAGTGGGAACACTTACACAAACTATTTAGGCAATTACTGGTGCAATTACACAGGAAACGATACGAATAACGATGGAATTGGCGATATACCTTACAACATAGATTTAGATCATGATTACCGCCCGCTGATGCAACCTTGGGAGAATTACTTTGTTTTATCAATCTTCGACACGGGCCCCGGTACCTACCCGAGCCTAATGGGTACCCATACCGGGACAATCATACCTTCTAATAACCTCACCGTCAGCAAACTGTACACCTATCCCTGCATGGGAACAGGAGGCCACACAGAATCTATAAAAATATACAAAAACGGCACTTTAATAGCGAACGGCACCTGGAACGGATACCTGGACGAGGACTGGCATAACATAACTCTGCATAACGTAACAGATGGTACTTCTTATGTCACGTTATGGCAAGACCATGAATACAACTACACCATTCGCACAGGCTCTTACCCTCAAATATTACACACAACCAGTAAAGAAGTAACCGGCGGAACAATCACCTGCTCCTCGTTCGTGGACGCAAATGGAAATATATACAACGATTGGATACCTGGCATCAAGTTCTTTTAGCATTAGAACGAGACAGAAGATGAACGAGGCGATCAATAAGCGGATATTGGAAAAAGTAGAGACCGTGATTGAACGGGTAGAGTTCATAGAAGAGCATCTATCGCAGCAAATACTGAGCGATAGAATATTGCGTAAAGCGCTATATAAAGAATTTCAAGAAGCTGTGGAAGCAGCGTCAGACGTATGCGCAATGCTTAGAAGAGGACTGAATTCATCGGCAAAAGATGATTACAGCAATATTGACTTTTTGGTAGAAAACGGTATTTTAGAACTACGAATAGGAGAAAAAATAAAAGAAGCAAATGGGTTAAGAAATAGACTGATTCATGGATACGATGGTGTAGATGATGCGCCCGCATGCTATGCGATAACTGAGTTGATAGATGATTTAAAAAAATTTTCGGTGGTGGTTTTAGAATGGATATGATGCTGAAAGAACAGCTCTTAGACGTATTAAAGGATCTGGTGCCATACGTCAAAGGGCTATTGGTTTACGGGTCATTCATTAAAGGATATGCGGATATGACTTCGGATATTGATATATGTGCGATAGAAAGGGCAGGTATAGAGTCGAAGGATTTGTACGAGCGGATTTTGAAAGTTTCGGCAGATAAAAGATACGATATTGTGGTATTCAATAAGATACCCTGGTATCTGAAGGGCGAGATACTGGAAAATAACGAGGTTGTTTATGCAGAGAACGCGGATGACCTGGACTTTTGGTTATATAAGCAATTAAAGATTTGGAACGGGATGAAAAAGCGACAAAGCACAGTATCTGCTGATGATTTGATAGATAGAGTGGAAGAAGGGCGATTGAAAAGGGATCGGAGCACTTGAGAGGTCATAGCATCGTAGTCCAGGTATCAGAAAGTTTTTACGGTGGGAAAAAGTAAAAGGATGAATAGCGGGTCGTGTCCCCTTTTTATCGACTTGAAAGAGAAGATGTAACAGATTACGCTACGCAAAATTTATAATGCCACTTGAACAATATAAAATGCACCTGTATGCTCCGGCAAATGGATTGAAAGATAAGAGAGCTTACGCTAAACAGACCTATCGCACCCCTGCATATCCCGGTATTCACCTGCTACGGAGGCGGTTTAAACCGGAACAACTCTTCTAATGTCCAGATGTGGTCCGTGAGGTTAGCAGCCATTGCAGGTGTTCTTTGTTTCCAACGCTGTCTACCATCCGCAATTTCGGTTTTTAGTTTCCAAATACAACTCTCTTCTTGACGTCGGTAACCTCATCCCCTTCTCGATACTTAACGACCTGCCCATATTTCAGCTCGGACGGTGGCACTTTCTTTGGTTTGGGCGGTTCTTCCCTGTCCCCTTGTATTCTGGCTGCTCTTCAACGCCGTAGACCTCGACCAGTGCGTTTTTGTATGTGTCCCAATCGTCACTGGTAAAAATCGGAAGCTCTGTGCTCTTATCTCGCCTGTTTTCCATCTCAGCGAGCATTTCAACCGCGTCTTCAAGGGCACGCCCGCCGACATGATGATTGGTAACAAGCTTTGTATTCGCTTCTTGAGCAACCAAAACCCACTTTGTACCTACTTCTTCAGGATCATCGGGCTTCAGATTTTTGTCCTTTTTTTATAAATGTCCATATCTCGTCTATTTGAACCTGCGAGAGATTCAGATCCCAAAGTAGATATTCCATAACTTCTTCGCAGTGTTCCCCCGCTTTTTTGAGCCATAGGGCTACGCTGTCCTTGTCTACACCCATTGCTCTCGCTGTGCCCCTTATGCTGCGACTTCTACGGCGAACTCGATGGAAGTAGCGGTAACCGAACTCAAGCGGAAGATGCACGATGCCTTCCTGTAGTAGAAATCGCCGTAGGCTTTGTAGAACGCTCAAATACACAATATATTTTTTCGCCGATTATCGTATCATTAAATCCGTAGTAGGCAGGCATTTAATCCTCCTCTATTTTACCTTCTCTTCGCAGTTCGTCAATAATTTCAACTATCAGTCCGATGTCACATCTGATATTCTTATGTAGCTCTATGACATCAGATTTTTTATGCTCTCGCATGTATTTTAACACCTTTTGTTTGGCTGTTTCTTTACCCATCTCCTCAACAATCACTATCTCTGGAGTGGTTGTGGATGCATTTTGCTCTTTCACGCTTTCTATTAGCCTGTTAGCTTTTATCAGTGTGGAATGCATTAGTAACCATAACCCAAAGAACAAACCAAAAAATGTCCCCATAAGGAGGGGATATGTTATTGCCCAGTTGATTGGGGTGTGGAAGGCGTGAGCTGAAGCAAGAACCCAAATTAATCCTATCCAAGAAAGCACGCCTACCCAGAAAAGGATAAAAAGCGCCCACTCTCGACTATACCACCGGTTATTCTCGCTTGGCCAGAAAGTTAAGTATTTGTAGTCTTTTCCTTGTTTTGCCCTTCGCATCTCAAAATAAGTCCCTATTATGGCGCCAAATAGCCCCGCAACAGTTCCAATGATCCCGCTGAGATAACCCAAATTTACTTGCTCCATGATTTCTTCATTCGAATCAACAGTATAAAAACCCAATTGCTTTTTCATTTATCGCTGCAATCGCTGCATTCTTAAAAGCCCCAACCAGTCCACCCCGCAATGAATTGCAGGGCATCCCATTTGCTGCATGGTACTTTTTTACTTCTTTATTCTTTTTACCACTTTCAATCTCATCTTCTCACTCTAAATTTCTTTTCATCTAATATAATCAAACACCTGCCCAGCTCTTCTATGCTTACCGTTCTTAAAAATTTTTCAAGCACCTGATTGACTCGTTCAACGGTCGGCAAACGGACTCTTAAAACAATTATTCCGACTTCTTCTCTCTTGGAATAATAATAAATTCGCCCGAAATCGAGGTCTAAAGTTATCACAAATCGGTCTTCCTCAATTGCCAGACTTATAATGGTTTCGTCATCAGACCCTTTTAGATGTTCCGGGACGCCTTTCACATCATAGTTCAGTTCCTTCAAAAACTTGATAGTGTGGTGAGAGATATTCTCATCCACAATGAATTTCATGCTTCGACCTCTATAACCTCTTCTCCCTTAAGGATCTCCGAGGCATACTCTATCGCCGCTTCTATGTCCTCTCTCTTCAGGTCTGGATAGGCTTCCATTATCCTCTCGAAGTCATATCCTGCAGCTAAGAGCTCTAATATCAAATATACAGGTATTCTCGTTCCTTTTATCACAGGCTTTCCGCATAAGACTTTAGGATTTATTTCGATATGGGTCATTTTGTTTCTTCTCCTCCTTTAATTTATATTAACGATTTCTTGTTATTAAATAAAAGTCCCAGCCGCTTCACTTCGGAATAAATTGTGGGGCATCCCTATTGTTTCATGTGGGTGGATGAATAACATACACAAGAAAGCACCCTTCGGGTGCAAATCAACTGTTAGCTATGGCTAAGCCATGGGTGGTTCCAATCAGATAATTTGCATCCAAAAACTTCGTTTTCTATCGGAGGTCCCTTCTCATAGCACACGAATGTCATTTTTCTTCCACAGTTTGGACATTTTGGTGCCCATTTATTCACTTTCGTAACAAAGTCCTCGAATGTCGCCTGCCTTAAACTTCTCTGCAAATATCCGGAATATCTCCTTTTGGTTCTACGGCTGTAAGCACCGTAATAGCGTATCATTTTGAAATTTCGATCAGGAATGTGCTGGATCAATGCTTTAATTCTGGATTCTTTTGGGAGATGCACGTAGAATCCCTCGCGATATTTCTTGAAAAGCTGGTCTATGAGCACCGAGAATACCCTATTCTTTGGAAGTGCCGCTTTGAACTGGGTAAGTACCTGATATTGCCATGTTTTTCGCATAGCGTTGAAAGGGATGATTTTTTGATGGATGAACCTGCCATGTCTCTCGAATCCTCCTTCGGTCACGAGTATATGGATATGAGGATTGAAGCCCTGACTCCTGGCAAAGGGGTGCAGCATAATGACAGCGCCTGCAGTTAATCTTCCGTTTCTGTGCTTATGTGATTCTTGCCACAATTCAATTCGTGCAGATGCGACTGTTGCATCCGAAATAGACTGTCTTTGCGATTCCACAGTGTTCGCACGCATATGTAAAGAAGCCGCGACTCTCGTCCTTGCAGGACAGCATCTTGTTGACCTCGTTGATTTCGACATCGCGGAGGTTATCTTTTTCAGCAAGGCGAAATGCAGCCCAGTTGAGATTGTCCTCGAATAACGGGGCTCCGCCCCGTTGACCCCGAAATCGCGGGCTCTGCCCGCGTTCCCGCGAGCCTGAAAGGCTCAGTAAGGGTTTATGTGTTTGACCGTGAGAGGG
>JBAQFZ010000063.1:0-7020 GCA_049287525.1 Halobacteriota archaeon
GCAAAAATCAACAAAGTGTTGGCAGATCAACAGGTAACAGCTAAAAAAGGTTCTAATGAAATTATAAACAAATACAACGTAACATTGCAAGTTCAATTCACACGACAAATCAATGATATGCCAGTCATTGGCTCAGGTAACAAATTGAAAGTGTTCATAGACGAAGGAGGTGAAGTTGTGGGACTATTCAAGGTTTGGAGAGACTTCGAGCCATATAAATATGTCAAAATTAAAACACCAGAACAGGCATATAATGACTTAGTTACTGGAAACGATACTATGTACATGTTAATTAAAGTTGTGGATAGATAAACACCGAAAAGTGAACGAAGGAGGTATAAAAGATGAAAAGGATATTGGCAATAGGCATGGTAGCGCTGGTGGTGTGTGTTATTGTAGCGCTACTGGTGTATGTTAGCTCAACTGAACGAGTACTTGTTGATACGCAAACTCAGATTAATCCCTACGATCTCTTTGACATAAAGCCAAAAACAGTGGATTTGAAGGGATATGATGAAGCTAAGGACACAATCGACTCAATTTTAGATGCTTCCAGATTGGAGACTTTTGACGGCGAAATCGTTGGTGTCTTAGAGTATGGGACTCTAAAGATTCTTCTAATCGATCAGGAGAATGCAGTCCTTGAGGTAGCATGGGACGGTACCAATACATGGACCTATACGCTGATTCCTGAACTTTTGGGCTCAAAAGAATATCCTATTTCTACTAACCGTAGTGAAAAATACATCTTTGGTCCTAAGAAGGGCATAGAGTTGTATAGGCTGGAAATTCGGATTCCTGCCGATACTTCCGATGTCGGTGTGCTGTACCTAGATGTCTACGATGTGTGGCGTGAAGATTGGTGGGAAATTAATGGAGGTAAAAATCTGCTGCACACCGAAGGTAGGTTCTACATCAATTACGGTGACGAAGTCGAGAAAGTTATTGATTACTCCTACATCAAAACGATGTTTGGATTTGCTAATTGTATCTTTGACCACTCTACTATCGGAGAAGGTACATGTGCGGGTGAAGTCGACACTTCTGCTCTGTGGGCACTTTATGACTGCCCTGTAACAGCAAAATTCAGTGTAGATGTTTGGGTTTCGACGGATTGTTGGCTCAATACAGATTATGATGCTCATCATGACAAATGGGTAGCTATAAGCTGCGGCTGCTATGTATAAGAAATTATGGCGCCAACCAAAAGTACTGCGCAAAAATTCCGAAATTCCTTAAATGATTTTGCTCATGCCTTTTCCACCTCCCTTCCCTTTCTCATCCCCAAGTTTTGATGGTCGGCGATAAGTAAAAGCGATTTTTTTGGTAATATCAAGAAATTAAAAGACGCTCCTCCATCCCCCAAAACACCTTGTTCCATTTTTGGGACATTTGTCCCACCTTCCATATTTATGTTGTCCTATCCGAAGAACTTGCTCAACTACATGAGTAAAAGAACTTGCCACGAAGGTCAATCTTCTGCCAACCAAACTGGTATGGATGGACACGAATTACCCTGTGCCTCCAAATGGCTCGAACGACATCAGGTTAGCGCGGTGTATTTTTTGTTTTTTGTTTGAAAATCCGGTCAATATGAAGAGCCGCTAAAGATTATCTGTAGTTCGTAAAATATAATACGTAAAGACTTTATCCTCCCCTTCTCTCCATCCTGTATATATCAACCCCTATGAACTTCTTTTCCTTTTTATGGAACCAGAATCGCCTCTTCAAAGGAAAAGCAACTGGAAAGTGATGAGTTATTGCGTTGGCAGGGATAAAACTTTTTAAAAATGATTCGCTGCCTGCATTATGTATAGAATAAACTACGGGAGCGACCTCAAAAGCCTTTTCTAAAAAGATTCTATCTGCATATCTGTTTTTCCTTTGTGCACCAAAAGGTGGATTCATCACAACTGTATCCCCTTTTCCTTCCACTTCTCGCACATCACACTTTCTAAATTCCACCTTCACACCCAATCTCTTGCTATTCGTTTGTGCAACTTCTATCGCTTTCCCATCTCGCTCTATCCCCACCACCTCTTTCGCACCCAATAATTTCGCACCTATCCCTAATATTCCGTTACCACTGCCGAGGTCATATACAACACGATTTTCAATATCTCCGTTCATAAAAGCGAAATGAAGTAATTCAGAAGCTACCGTAGCGGGCGTTGAATATTGCTCCTTATCTGCATCTGGCTCCTTTATGTCCTCCACTTTTTCTAACAGGATTTCCAGTTCCTTTTTCTTCATTTTTTGAAGCCCCCGTCAAAAAACAATACATTTATATGTAAGGACGAAAAGAAGAAAAATGAAGCAGACAATAATAAATAAAGAGATAGAAAACTGAGGGAAGAGAGGGGAAAAAATGGACTTGCTGTGGTTAGCACCGGTTGCCGGGCTTGTAAGCTTGATATTCGCAACGATATTCGCAGTTTACACGCTTAAACAGGAATCCGGCAGCGCAAAAATGAATGCAATCTCTACGGCTATTCAAGAGGGTGCTTCCGCGTATTTGAACCGACAATACAGGACTGTCGCGGTCGTTGCGTGTGCAATCGCCTTGATATTATTCGTTGCTCTTTCGCATACCACAAAAGGTGGATATTTCGATTCCGGACGGATTGCAATAGGTTTCTTAGCGGGTGCTGTGTCTTCAGCCACAGCGGGTTATATCGGGATGTTCGTCTCGACAAGGAGCAATGTCCGGGTTGCCCAGGCCGCATCATCCGGATTACATAAGGCTCTTGCGGTTGCGTTTCGAGGCGGTGCGGTGACCGGTCTTTCAGTTGTGGGACTTGCGTTACTTGGCACAAGTGCATTTTATATGATTTATGGTGGTGGTTCGCATGCAGTTGATCTCGTAGTGGGCTATGGCTTCGGCGCTTCATTGATTTCGTTATTCGCAAGGATTGGTGGCGGTATCTACACAAAAGCTGCCGATGTCGGAGCAGACCTGGTGGGCAAGATAGAAGCGGGCATTCCCGAGGACGATCCGAGAAATGCGGCTGTTATCGCAGATAACGTAGGGGACAACGTGGGTGACTGCGCAGGTATGGGTGCCGACCTGTTTGAGACTTACGTGGTTACCGCAATTGCAGCAATGCTAATTGGGGGGTTGATTGCCCGGGATGCAGGACTCACAAATGTCTTTCCCGGTATTGCCAGCGATTTAGTGCTCATAGAATATCCGCTTATTTTAGGTGCGGTTGCCATCTTCGCCACTATAATTGCCATCTTTGCCGTGAGGATGGGCTCGCATGAGAACATCATGGGCACTTTATACAAGGGCGTGGTTACCGCTGCTGTACTCAGTATAATTCTCTTCTATCCGGTAACCCGGGTATTAATCGGTACAGACTTAGCCGGCACTTCTATCTTCATTTCCGCAGTCATCGGGATAATAATAATGGCGCTCATGGTGATTGTGACCGAATATTACACGCAGATGCACTCACCGGTAAAGGCGATTGCAGACGCAAGCCAGACGGGTGCGGGTACCAATCTGATTACAGGTTTTGCCGTGGGGATGATGTCCATCGGCTTGCCCGTGATAATTATATGCGGGGGAATACTTGCAGCCTATATGGTGCCGTTGCATATCACGGGAGCGGGTATTGCCGGCTTGTATGGTATTGCAATAGCTGCCGTAGCTATGCTCTCGACCACCGGTATTATCATTGCACTCGATTCTTTCGGTCCGATAACAGATAATGCGGGTGGCATTGCGGAAATGGCGGACTTACCGTCTGAAGTTAGAGCGACAACTGACAAGCTCGATGCCGTTGGAAACACAACAAAAGCGGTAACAAAGGGTTATGCCGTGGCATCAGCGGCGATTGCAGCATTAGCGTTATTCTCTGACTATTTACATAAAGTGGGATTGCCAGCAGAGAAATTCAGCCTGTTCAATCCGCTCGTGCTCATAGGCTTGTTAATCGGCGGGCTCTTACCCTTCATCTTCAGCTCGGTTATGATGCGAGCAGTGGGAAAAGGAGCGTTCAAGATAGTGGAGGAGGTAAGAAGGCAGTTCAAGGAGATACCGGGAATATGGGATGGGACGGTGAAGCCGGAATATGGTAAATGTGTTGACATCGTGACTTCAGCCGCGTTGCGGGAGATGATCGTGCCGGGGATGATTGCGGTGGTGGTACCCGTAGCGGTGGGCTTTTTGCTTGGCGCGGTTGCGCTTGGCGGGTTGTTAATCGGTGTGATTATCTCAGGATTAATGCTCGCGCTGCTGATGGTGAATGGCGGTGCAGCCTGGGACAATGCGAAGAAGATGATAGAGGATGGTTATTTAGGTGGAAAAGGAAGCGATTCGCATAAAGCAGCAATCGTAGGCGATACGGTAGGCGACCCGTTCAAAGACACTGCTGGTCCTGCGATTAATCCTTTGATTAAAGCGATGAATATGATTGCAATCCTGTTCTCGTTAATGTTCCTGGCTTACGGTATATTGCCGATGTGAAGGAGGAGCTCATATTACAGACGCTTTCCATCATTCCTAAATCGAGCAAATCCTGCACTCGCCAGTGAATTCCGAATCTGCGGACACGTACTCCTGGAGCAAGAGTTTTGGTACTTCCAGAGACAGCACCGGCTCTTTACTACCGTATCTGTAAACGGTGATACCCTTACATTTGTGCTTATACGCCAGTAGAAATATCCGTTCAACATCGTCTCGCGTAGCTTCAGCCGGTAGATTCACCGTCTTCGAGACCGCATTGTCTGTATATTTCTGAAACGATGCTTGCATTCTCACATGCCATTCGGGAGTGATATCAAGCGCAGTGACAAATAACCGCTTTATATCTACCGGAACTTCTTCTATATTCTGTACTGAGCCCAACTTTGCAATCTTAATTATCAATTCCTTGCTATAAAAACCCCTTGCCTTCGCTATCGCCTCAAACAGTTTGTTCATCTCCAGCAGCCCGCCCATTACATTTCTTACATATGCAACTGCGAATAACGGCTCTATACCACTGGAGCAGCCTGCAATTATGCTTATCGTCCCCGTAGGCGCGATGGTACTCACAGTAGCATTTCGCATCGCCTCGTACTCATCAGACCAGACACTGAGTTCAAAGTTAGAGAACGAGCCTCTTTCACGTCCTAGCTCCATCGAACACCCCCTAGCCGCATTTGTAATGAACTGCATGAGCTTCTCGCCCATCGCAAGAGCGTCTTTTGAATCATACGCTATTTCCTGTTTGATCATCAATTCGGCGAATCCCATTACTCCAAGTCCTATCTTCCTGTTCGCACCCGTTATCTGCTCTATCTCCCGTAGCGGGTACTGGTTCACATCAATGACGTTGTCTAAGAATTTAGTGGAGAGCCAAACAACTTCTTCAAGCCTTTCCCAATCTATCTCACGGTTTTTAACAAATTTTGAAACGTTAATCGAGCCCAGATTGCAGGATTCATAAGGTAAGAGCGGCTGCTCGCCGCAGGGATTCGTTGCCTCTATCTCCCCCACAGCCGGAGTAGAATTATGCCTGTTGAGTTCATCTAAGAAGATAATGCCCGGGTCGCCGAGCTTCCATGCGCAGGTTACAATCTCGTTAAATACATCACTCGCTTCTTCCCGCTGCACCTCTTCCGCTGTCCTCGGATTTATGAGTCCGTAATCTCCATCCCGCTCTAATACGTGCATGAACTCATCAGTAACAGCAACAGAGGTATTGAAATTGGCAAAACCTCCTCCTTCTTTTGCTCTTATAAAATCTCGTATGTCCGGATGGTCAACACGCAGTATGCCCATATTTGCACCTCTTCGCCTGCCACCCTGCTTGATTACCTCGGTAGCGACGTCAAAGACACGCATAAATGAGACAGGACCCGACGCTATTCCACCTGTTGATTTCACCAGGTCCCCTTTTGGTCTCAGGCGTGAGAACGAGAAACCGGTTCCACCACCCGATTGGTGTATTAAAGCTGCGTTCTTAACTGCGTTGAATATACTGGTCATGGAATCCTCAATGGGCAATACGAAACAGGCAGATAGCTGTCCCAGCTCTGTTCCGGCATTCATTAAAGTTGGACTGTTGGGCAGGAATACTAACTTACGCATTAAGTGTAGAAAGCGGCGTTCCGTTTCTTTCTCGTTGCTTTTCGCATAAATCCGTTCCGCACGCGCAACGGCTTTTGCCACTCGTGCTAACATCTGATCCGGAGTCTCAATAACGTGCCTGAATTCGTCCATTAGCAAGTATCTTCGTTTCAATACCTCTGATGCGTTCAAAGAGAGCTTTAAATCGTCCGTGATAGAGTTTGTGATCTGTTTCCCGTGTTGTGCTACTCGCCCATCCCTATTGCGTATCCCGGGATTTACCATTTTTATTCTTTCTTCTTTCAAAATTTCTTTCTCATTGTATCTATGTAGAGCATGATATTTCTTTGGTAACGCTTTCTTTTCTAAAGGAAGGTTTCTCAAGGCATAACGCTCCCCTCTCGCTTCTCCTTCTCCTTCTCCTTCCTCCTCACGCGGTGGCGATTATTAACGCGATAATTGAGATTACGCATCTCTAGTGTCTCAACAAGTTAGTTTTTAGACAACGAAAAGACCTCTCGTCAATGAACATTGATTCCGGGCAGGTGCTGTGGCTTGGAGTGAAACTCAAAGAGAAACAAAGCTACGGGAAGAACGCATCAAATACCGAGATTATACCCGTAAAACTCACTCGTTCAGGAGCTCAACCGCGAGTTGCATATAAAACTCCGAAGCTTTATCATATCTCAGCAATTCAAGGGCATTTCTGCATTCCGGTGTGGCTATCTCTGGGAGTGAATTACAGATATACATGCGGGAGCCATTTCTCATGAACCCATTGTACTCTTTCGCTGAGTATATTATCGCTGTGCTAAAAGAAAAACTAATAAGTTAAGTTCTTTTTTACCAGTGAAGAAATAGGCATATAAGAATATGAACTGTGCAGGCTGTGAAGAAAAAGCGTGCTCAAAAGGCAAGGACTGCACTGAGATTACAGAGGCTACCAAAGAGGTATACAAAGG
>JBAQFZ010000064.1:0-7966 GCA_049287525.1 Halobacteriota archaeon
AAAAAGTTTTATGCAGAAGCCAACAGTGGCAGGGTGTCCCTCGTGAGGGGGATAGCGAAAGCATTTTTGATAAAACTTTTCTTAAAAGTTTTCTGAAGAGCCTGAGGCGGTCTTTAGCCCGAAGCAAATGCGAACCAGAGGTGGGATATGCTAAACGACGACCCTCCCGCCACTTGGGGAAGTTCGATGCCTCTATGGGTTGGTTTACCGCATGTAAACGCGGCCCGAAACGGGTTTGCCAGGGGGGGTCAGCATGTCTGGTTAGGGTCGGGATGAAGACGAAAGGGTGGTTAGGTGACCGGGGGAGGTCTCGTCTCGTCCTCCGTGTGTGGAGGTAAGGAAGGTATAACCTGGATGGGAAAGCCGGAATGATGCGACAAACTTTAAGAAAGTTTGATGCGAAGGAGTCCTGCTTTGGCGAAACTGAAGGACAGGTGAGATAGATGCGCAAATCAAGTAGGAACTCGGCGAAAGTAAGCTCAGGAGAAAGACGCTACGCCGATTGCCGAAATGGTTTGGGTATCGAAGCAATCTGTTGGAGGTTGGTGAGAAAAGAGCAAAAGAAGAAAAAGTACCATTCCTTGATTGATAAGGTCAGGAATTGGAGGAATCTCAATGATGCATGGGATAAAGTGAAGCAGAAGCCAGATGGTAAACAGCGACCGTTGGGTATTCCAACAATCAGGGATAGGGTAGTGCAGCAGGCGCTGAAGAATGTGATAGAGCCGATATTTGAAGCTGAGTTTTTGGACTCAAGCTTTGAATACCGACCGGGAAAGAGTGCGAAACAGGCGATGGTAGAGTCTTGAGATTGATAAGGGCTTTTCTCGAGGCGGACATTATGGAACAGGGACTGGGACTGGGACTGGCGAAGAATGTCATCGGTACGCCGCAGGGCGGGGTTATATCTCCGCTTTTAGCCAATGTATATCTGCATTGCTTTGATGAAAAGATGGCAGAACTTGGCTATGATGTGGTACGTTATGCAGATGATTTCATAGTGCTTTGCGGAAGTGAGGAAGAAGCGAAAGAGGCACTGTTACATGTCAAAGAGGTCTTAGGAGAACTGGAGCTCACGTTACATCCTGAGAAGACAAAGATAAAGAACTTTTCAGAGGGCGTTGACTTTCTCGGATTTACTGTCTACATAGCCCACAAAGTGCCACGAAAGGAGGCTGTCAAGAAATACAAGGATGCTGTTAGGCGTGCTACACGTAGAAATCTGCCAATTAATCTCGAAATGGTGATTCAAATGCTTAATCCGATTGTTACTGCGAAAGCGGTTTTGATAAAACTTTTCTTAAAAGTTTTGTAACTCCTTTTTTACAGTTCCATCAGCCAATTCCGCTTCCATCGACCCTGAAAGTTCTAAACCAAGTTGTATCGCTATTGGTAAAGGTAAACAAAGATCACCATCAAAACCAGTGTCTATGACCGGGCTTACAGTAATCCGCATCTTTCTTCCGATAACATCAATATCAATCCTTGCCTGTCCATACTCATCTACATAACCTTCCATTTTCGTCACCGGTGTATGTGTAATGTGCGATAACCGACCCTGCCGAAATAGAATACCTCATCCGGGTATTTCTTTCTTGCCTTTCTATCCGCCTCTACCACACTATTCCCCAGGAAATAATCGCCACTCTTTACCTCTATCGCAACTATCTCGCCTTTGTGCTCCGGCTCCAGCTTATCCTTTACCTTCGCATAAATCTCTTTCCCTTTTTCCACCAGCTCATCCTTATCCACTATCCTTATCTTCTCCACTTCTGTTCCCATTTCCTCTCTGTTTATTTCTTTTTAAAAAAAGTGTCCCCCGGAAAAATAAAAAAGGGGGGAAAAATTTTATTTCTTTTTTCTTTTAGCACAGGTTTTCTTTTTTCTAAAAAGAAAAAGTGTGTTAGCAGCTTGCCGTCAGTGTAGCAGCTTCTTTCATGCTGATGAAGTATCCTTCGCCTCGGTCCATCGTTGTGAAGTCGTTGAATCCCGCTGGTGCTATGGGGTTGTACGTCTCGAACTTCTGTGTCGTGGCGTTCCATCTCGCTGCGTAGTAGTACTTGCCGTCAATGGACGATAGCGCATCTGTTATGCTCTTCGAGCAGTTCAGCCAGCCGATCATGTTCAGGCCGTCCGAAAGACCTCCGGTCATTGCAGTGTATGCGTTACCGCTGTATGTCCATGTATCTGCCGCAGTCATGTGGATGAAGTATCCGGCGCCGTTCGACATTGTGTCTGGGGAACTCAGCGAGACCCAACTCCTAGTCGTTGCATCGTATCTGTACAGGGCATCGTAGTTGCCGCTCACTGACGTGTCTATCACATTCGATACTTTCATATCTGTCGCAGTCAAAGGCAGCGAAATCAGGTTCCAGCCGGTAACGAGGGGTTTGGTGAATGTCTCTTCTGGTCCTACGCAAGTGAAGGTGCCGTCAACCCATTCGGCTTCCACTTCAAGGGGCGTTGCCTCGATTAACTTACACGTTCCTTCACCAGTCTTGGTATTGAATAATGTAGTTGTTCCGGCTCCTATGCCTACCAGCGTATAGTTAGCAAGCACCCAAATACCCGGTGGTTTATTCTCGAAATCTGGAGTGTCACCAGTACAACGAATAACGGCGTGTGTTGCATTACTTAGATCTTCTCGGAACGCATAGCCAAACAGATTAGGGTAATCCCCCTCCGTAGCGCCTGTTATATTAACCACGTTTCTTTTGAAGACTATTTCCTGCTGGAACGAGCTGACACCTACTGATGAATTGAACTTCATTAATACATGCATTGTCTCACCCGGTGCAGCACTACTCGGATCGGGTTCAAACCAGACTATTGCTGGTTTCCCCGGTGGAATCGGAAGTGCCGCCACTGAAGATACTGCTAATACTGCTAATACTATTGCCAATATTCCGATCAGCACTAATTTATTTTTCATTTTTTTTTTTTCACCTCCTAAACTTTTTATAGAAATTGGGAGATAGCCAAACCGGCTTAGGGAAGCTCCTCCCATTGCCTGTTGACTATCTATCCTCTATCGCCCTTTATTTCCTATTACCATCCTCGGTCTTCTTTTTCATTTGCCCCAAAAATAAAAAAGGGCAAAAGCCCTATATTTTTTTAATCTTATGTACATCCTGCACAACAATTCAACGGAGTTCCGTATAGCCAGCGCTTTCTCACTGATAACATATCAACCTTGTCTATCGCACCATCACAATTCACGTTTCCAGCCCAGTCTGAGCAAATTGATGTTCCAAAGAGCCAGCGCTTTCTCACTGATAACATATCAACCTTGTCCACTGTAGCATCACAGTTCACATCCCCGCACTTAATACGAACGTACGGCCACATTCCTTTTAGCGGCGAGTAGTCCTTCCTCGTTCCTCCGTCAATGCTGTAATATTGGCTATCACAAATTCCATCGTTGTTCCCGTCAATGCACGGGAAACCACTCCAGTAGCTGCCTATGAAGTGATCGAATGCGTGTGATGAACCGGTGCCACCGTAGTAATATCCAAGTTTCTTTGTGCTGTTCCAGTAGTTAATCCCGTTATCATATGCCTGTGATGTGTGTGAATGCAGCTGGTTGTTATCAATCATGTTGTTCCCGAAGATGCAGTTCCCGCTAGTTGGAATCCATGTGTTATCCACTTTTATACCATAGCTATCGCTCCATTTTATCGTGTTGTTGTATATCTTGCTGTCGTTACCGCTAACGTATATCCCCCAGCCTTCCTCACCGCCGCTCCACGCAGTAGCGTTCATTATAAGGTTCTCATGTACGTCGCACTCGTTACAGAGCAATTCGATGCCATACAGGTTCTTTACGAGCGTGTTGTTCGTTATGGTGATATGGTGGCTGTCAATAGCGGGCATGTGCGCCAGGTACACGTCTACGCCGTAGTTGAGGTTGTCATGCACGTAGTTGTGATCAATAGTCATGTAACTGCAATTATCCATTTTTATGCCTTTCAGGCTATTGCCCCGGACGTCGCTATCAGTGACCTTTCCATTTTTGACGTTATTGAAGAACATACCGTTTCCCGCCCCACCGCAGTCATGTACTACGCAGTTGTTAATCACAAAAGGCACATCCGTGTTCTGTATACTGATGCCATCACCTGCGCAATTGGTTATATCGAGGCTTTCGATGTAGTAGGTACCACCCACTTTTGTTGCAAGACCTTCGCTTACAAGATCCTCAAAGCCGCTGTTGCCATTTACTACGATGACATTATCTACCTGATAACACTCTTCTAGTTCGTTGTTGTTCTCGTTTGCTTCGTTTATATTGCCGTCACAGTCTGCCACAGCCGTGAAGTTGTAGCAGCCCGCTCCAAGGTTCACACCTGTAAAGCTTACATCTGTGCTCGCACCTGCTGCCAATCCTGAAACGGTTTTCTTGACGTTGTAATAAATAGTGCCTCCACGTTCTGCCTTCAGGTTCACGTTGAACGATCCGGCAGCCACAGCTCCTTGATTCGTCACTGTTGCTGATATCGTATACGGACGGACTGGTCGCATCACGGTTGGGAATTTGATGTCCGTGACTGTAAGGTCGGGCTTATTTGAAGGTCCCTCCACGATAAGTACTTCCGCGAATGCACGTTCATATAGTGGATTCGGGTCATAATACTCAAGTAAATTGCTCGTAGCAGATAACCAACTGGTTGGTATATTGTTCCATCTGAGTAAGACCTCGTTATAACCACCAGCATAACTCTCTGTAATGCCTGGACTGGGGAGGGAGTGGGTGTTAAACTTCGTCCAGCCACCTGTGGAGTCACTTGTATTAATCACATGAGGCCAGCCGAGAGACCACAGTCGTACCTTCGTTGGATTGCTCACGTGCGTGCCGTTGAAGTACTTGGAAGCATAGAGGTGGTCTTCAGGACCGTCGCAATCGCTGCCTTTCTCCAGATACAGAGCGCCTTCGTTTAGCCAGTATGTTATCTCAGGCATACTCCCGTCCTCATAGACGACCAGAAGAGCAATCAGGTATATCCTGCCGTCCCAGCCTGAGCCATAGCAATCTCCTGTCGGCGCACATGGTCTGTTCTTCACCGTTATCGTGTTGGTTCCCGGTACTATATATGGCGTGGCATTGAAGCTGACGAACTGAACGCCGCAGCCCACGGTAAGGTCGTGCATGTTCACTTTATCTAAGCCATCATTCCAAGGGCTATTGATACCAGCGTTGAGCAAATCACATCGCTGGGGCTGCCATGGGCCGCAATTCGTTTGCTGAGGACAGGGGTCACATGCTTTGTACGTAGCGGTGAGATGACCATTAACGGTTATGTTGAAATATCCGCCTTTGCTTGGACTGCCTTGCCAGAAACCGGTGTAGACCCTTGCTTCTTTTATCCCCGAAGGCACGTTCTCAAATGTCTTTGTCATCTGGTTGAATTGCGCCCAGCCCTGCTGCTCGAAGTAAATGCCACCGTGTATCGTACCATAGAGTTTGGTATCGCATGTGCACCCGCTACCAGGATTGCCCGGTGCAATGACGGGTACTACGCAGAATGCTGTTACTGCTATCATAACTACTATTGCTACCATTACAGTCAGTATATTCTTTTTGCTATCCATTTTTTTTTGCTTTTTCACCTCCTAATTTTTCTTATAAGAAAGAAAAGCTTTACCAAAAGAAAGAACTTTATCCTTTTCCATCTTCCTCTTCCTCTCCCTCTGCTTATTATTTACCCCCTTTTATCTCATCTATGCTTTAGCAACATACCAGTGGATATTGTTCCGCGCCATACAGCAGGTTCATAAATATCTGTCGCCCATCGTTCGTGGTTATCTCATCACAAAGTCCGTCACAATCCGCAGCCCAAAGATCCGCGAGGGGGTACTGACCATGTCCGTACAGCAGATACATGAATATCTGTCTGCCGTCGTTCGTTGTAATTCCCGGTAATCCGTCCACATCACCACATATCCCTTCTTCTTCCTTATATTCCACCACGAGGAACGCATTCGCAGGCATCATGTTATCGCCGTCATCGCACTGACCAACGACGTTATCGCTGTCATTGAGATAAAGACCAGTCACATTTGTTACGTTCACGCCGACCTGAGCGTTTGTACTTCCGATGTGCATGGTTATGCCGTCTATCGTCATGTCATAAGTCGTGTCGTGATACACGCCAGTTCCGAGTTTCACGTCGTTGAAGAAGAGATAGTTGGTCGTTCCCGGCGACCACGAAGAACCTGCCCATGGCGCGACAACACCGAGTGTTGCATTCACTACCTCCTTGGTCTCGGCGCTTGCCTGGAATGTTGCGTTGTTTATGTTCTCCCACCACGCGAGGTTCGAGCTCGTTGGGTATCTTCTGCCGCCCATGAGCACGTCAGCACCCTCGTTTAGCCAGTATTCTATCTGCGGCGCGTTATCGTCTTCGTATAGAACCATGAGACCAGGTGCAGCAACGCAGAAGTATTGACATGCAGTGCAGACGTTCTTCACCGTTACCGTGTAAGTGCCGTTCTCCGCGATGTAATCCGTGACGTTATAGACGTAGTTACCGAAGGGCAACACCCACGCGGCATCCGGGCAGGTGCATTTGATGTCGTTGTATGCCTTCATCAAAGGCAGTGTGTATGTCGTTCCACCAGGAGTTGTTATCTTCACTTCCATCTCCGGACACGTCCCCGTCGGCTTGTTCCATGTGTAGTACACGTTCAGGTGCGCGAGTTTCGTGGCTGCTCCTTCTGGTAGATTTATGTCGTAGTGCGTGGTCTGTGTATCGCCTACGGAATACAAGCTCGTATAAACGCCGTCACCAGTTGTGTATATGAGATGCCCGCGAAGTTTTCCATGCGCCACATTCTCCAGCGGCTCATCAGCCATGTAGCCGTTGTAGCATGCTCTATCATCCACCACCGTTGTCTCGTTATTCGTCTCGTTTGATTCCGCTACCTCGCTGTCGCAGTCCGCAACCGCGGTGAAGTTGTAATCGCGGTATGACCAGTTGAATTCGCATGGCGGTTGCAGGCAGTCCTCGCCAACCGGCACCCAGTCCTCGAACGTCACTGTCGAAGAATTGCCAGCTCCAAGACCTGGCACAGGCAGCTTGCCAAAGTAGTACATCGTCGTATCACCGTAATCACCCTCGATGTATAAGCTAACGTTTGACGCTCCTGCAGAAGCAGTGCCGTTGTTCGTTACCGTAACGTCTATCTCGTTCGAGAGGTTGAACCATGCCGGGCAGCCGGTATTGTTGTGGTATGAGTTGATTGCAGTTACAATCATGTCTGGCATTGGCACCGCCGGTAAAGTAATAGTGATGTTCTGCGCGAATCCACCATTGTTCATCTCCTCTTGCGTGACTGTGTGATTGAATTCAGTAAAATTGCCGATGTTATCGCTCGCATTGAACTTCAGCACGTTCCCTGCGCTCACGTTGCACGAAGAAGTCGAGACCTGATAGTAGTTTGAAGCCGCATTCGTCTCCGCGCTGAATTCTTCAGCCGTGTTCAGATTCGTTATCGTTACGTTCGGACCATTTACAGACTCGCCGTTGGAGTAATTGACCAGACCGTGGATAGAGAACGGTGTTGGCGGAAGCGGAACCGAAGCGGCAGCTATTAGCGCTGATGATAATACTACAATCAGTGTCATGATACTTATCCTCATCACTGTCACTGCGATTGAACTCATTTTCTTATTCATCTTCTTTTTTTACCTCCTTTCTCATCTTTACATTACTTTACTCTACTTTACGAAGCGTTTCTTTCTTCCTCAGACGCTTCTTCTAAAAGGTTTTAATTCCCTCCCCCTCCGGAAAAAGAAAAAGGGGGAAAAGTTTTTATTTTTTCCGTTTTGCCTTTTGCCCTCTCTTTTTTTACCCCGCAACGTGCCGCCAGTTCGCTCCGATTATCACGACATCCAGCACGTTTATCTCGCAGTCGTTATTCAGGTCTGCACTATCTACCTGCTGCTCATCATCCCATAGATAAGCAG
>JBAQFZ010000065.1:0-26350 GCA_049287525.1 Halobacteriota archaeon
GCAGATTATCAACTTCGCACCCCAGATCGATGATGCTCTTTACCGAAAATGGTGCGAAAGACATCCACTCCAACCCGGTGAAAAAGAAACGCTTGCATACGACCTCACATCCGTGCTTTTCTTTGGGGTTAGTTGTCCGTTGGCTGAACTAGGATACAACGCGAAAGGGATCAAACGGCGGCAGGTGAATCTCGCCCTCTTGGTATCGAAGCAGAATAAGTATCCTATCACCCATTTCATCTACAACGGGAGCCGGAACACCTCTTCGACCGTGAAGAATCTTATGACCTGCCTGATCAACACGGCCATCGAGGCAGGGACAATTATCTGGGACAGAGGGAACGTATCAAAAGAACATGTGAAGATGGTCGAATCTGCGGGATGGAAGCTCATCTGTGGTGTCCCAAAGACATTGAAAGAGGCACGCGATATTCTTGACACCACGGTCGTCCCATTAAACCCAAGCACCTTTGTCCATAAGAGCAGATTGGGACACATTTATGCGGTCAAGACCAGTAAACCACTATTTGGTCGGGAATGTTCAGTCGTCGTCTACGTCAACCAAGACCGAAGGATCAATAAGATCAATGCCCAGAATGAAGCGTTGGCAGAGATAGGTAGGGAACTCGATGTCTTGGGCGAGAAGGGAAAAGAATCGTCAGAGGCGGAACTCCACAAAGAGATCAAGGCCATTGTTGGATCTTGGAAAGGCTATGTCCATACCCGCGTGAAAAGGAAAGGCAACGGTTCTCGCATCGAATGGAAGTACAAAACCCGAGAGATAGCAAAGGCTGAGCACTCAGCAGGCAAGTATATCCTGCTTTCGACCGATGAAGCGCTCTTGGACAAGGATGTGGTGAATACGTATTTCGAGAAATATCAGATCGTGGTGATGCGTGGGGGCGCACTGGAACACTCCTTCTGGAGTTGGGGCGTGTAGAACGTGTACAGGTAAGACTTGGCCATCAGGTAAAGACATGGTATCTCAATGTTACAAAAAATGTCCAAGATGCGTTTAGAGAGATGGGGTTCCCCGATCTACTTAAAGAGTCAATTGAAATTGAGTTCGAAATGTAGGGGGGAAAAGCCAACTATTCAGGTATTGAATAACTTTCCTTCAACTAAGAGGAAGGTGCTCTCTCCTTGGAAGGAGATGCAAAATTAATTGCACCGAATTGCACTGCAATGAATCATGTCAAATTTCTTCTGAGGTTTTTCCTCATCCGGCTCTTCAGATTATGAACTTTGCTCGGCACACTCAGAGCTGCTTCTTATATCTTTTGCAACTTCCCTTGCATCAAAACCTACATCTCTAAGAATTTAAGCAATCCATAGACCAGAAATGCCGGCCAAACGATTGCTTTCAAAAATCCGAGCACGCCCATCCAAAATGTTGTTGCCTGTCCGATAAAATACACTGCCGCACCGATAAAACCCAAGCCATAGATGGCATCTGCCGGGCCACTTTCGTGAATTTTATGACTCGTCATTTCTTTTCCTACCTCCTATAAAACATTAATCAAAATGAACTATATATAAATGTAAAGTGGTTTGACTAACAAAGCCTTCTATTCATTATCGTTGCGTATCTCCTAGCTCGCCTCATCACCTATATCCTCATATGGGTTTCAGAACGGGCGGGAGGGTACCGGATAACCATCAAGATGGTGATCCCGCTCTTGAAATTCTCACTTTATGGCATCGCAGTCTATCATATCTTCGGCGCTCTCCTTAGCCTCTCAGCGACCCAGCTGATTGCATTCTCAGGTCTCCTCGGTGCGGCGATGTGGTCATTGATTTATTTATCGCCTCCGATTCTGATGCTGATTTAGCCCTGAAAATATTGAAATAAGCGGTTGTCACCTCGAAGTATGTCTATATCGCTAAAAAACGCCCTTTCATTATCCTCCTTGAAGATTTCCCATTTTATCGGCGACGTGCATAAATACGTTCTGCTTTGATATCTTCTCAGGAAATTGATCAGCAAAACTCAGCACTACGATCGATAGTCCCGCTGGTGCTAATCCCCGTGGTACCATCCCTGGCATGACGAAGTGGGGGTAGCGAAGCATTTTGATAGCCGCTTGGTCCAGCCCAGTCAAATACGATAGGATAATTACTATACTAATATAACTTGCTGCAACATGTCTGTGGACACTACAATTAACCATCAGAAGAGAAAGCTACATCACTTCTACGTAATTCTTCCATCCTGCTCAATCCCCCAATCTCCTTTATCACCGCTGCAACCGCTTCAGGCACTGAACTCCTCCAGTTCTCGTTGTTCAGCATTCGGCGCCGTATCTCGCTGCCTGAGTATTCGCCCCGGTTGAATAGTAAGGGTGCATGCACCTTGTAGCCCCGCTCTTTAAATAATCGCGCTATTAACGGATTATTCGTGTATACGACATCTACCGGTGGTATTAATGACTCCACGTGCGATACCCATACGGCATTCCAGTTCACATCCAGTATAGGCACGATGTAAAAATTGAAGACGTTATCAGCCCGTAATGAGTTAGAAATCATCAGATAGCGTTCTCCCGCGGTAAAAGGGTCCTCCAGCTCGTGGCTCCTCTGTGCGGACCCGATGCATATAATCACCTCATCCGCTTCAGAAGCAATCTGCTCTATTACTGTATGATGCCCGAGATGATAGGGCTGGAATCGTCCGATGTATAACGCTCTCATTTCTGCTTTAGAATTACCACTCTCAGGAAATAGATAACAACAGCGATGACACAGGCTGCGAAGCCCGCCTGCACCAGAGGCATGAATTCAGGTACGAACAGATAAGATATAGCCTCCATCGCGTAGAAATAGAATTGGAAGGTAGCAACCAGGAGTAATAGCATCAGAATGATAAACACGCCAAACCGGAAATAGCGGGTTATATCCACAGATGTATTTTTACCTTCTTCTTCTCCTGCTGCTGCTCCCTCTTCATTTCGTTTTTCCATTCTCATGCACCTCCTATCCTTCTCTTTAATAATAAAACGAATACGGAAACGAGTGCGAACACTGCGGGTAAAACGCCAAAGCCCGATGCTGCCTTTGGTACCGCTTCAGGTCCGGGGGTTTCTTGCCCTTCCCCTGGTGGCGGAGTAATAAACTCCGTGATTCTGGTTTTAGGTGAAATCTCCACCATCTTCTCTTCCTTCTTCAGTACCATCGTTTTGTTTGCAAACTGGCTTAATAGCACCATTCCCGTGCCTTCTTTTATTATCCGGCCGGATTGCCATATCTGTATCTCAAATATATAATCCCTGCCATTAAGTACCCGCAACTTCACGTAATGCAGTGACGTGGTACCTTCTTTTAGTAACCCTAAGTCTATCCACTTCCGGTCTATAATCAATTGCGTATCCGAGTCCCTCGCTTTTATCCACGCTCTCAAACCACTTACGTCTGTCCCGAGGTTGTCCACGTATATAGTAGTATTAATGATTGCATATTCTCCGTTACTCTTAGGCGTTACCTCTACGGATTCCACTAAGAAATCAAGTTCGCGTATCGCAATCTTAGCAACCGAAGGTGGCTCCAGGCTCGACAACCCGTAGATAGTGGTTCTTGTTTGCAGTCTGTCCCGGCCGTCTTCAAACACCACTATTTGCAGCCGATAACTGCCTTCCTTCGGCAGCTTCAGGTATGTACTCGCCGATTTCGCTGCGATTCCCCTTATTTCTCCTACTTTCGTGCTGTTTGTCGTGACGAGCAAATTGGTATCTGCATCGTATGCCTTCACCATGAGGTCTATCTCGCCTGAGTTCGCATTGCCGCTATTATCCAGATACACGGTTACATTCAGTAATGCCCCGGCGAAATCAAGCGATTCCGCAGATACGTCTGTATCCGCTATTCTTACTTCTGACCTGCCGTACGAGCGTATACCCCCGCCGATTGTTGCTACTAACGCTATAAGCACTAAGAACGCTAATACGACCGTAGCAGTTGCAATTGCCTGTCTCTTCTCCTGTGAGTCCATATCCCCTCTCTTTTAAGGCTATCATATTTACATAGTATAAACCTTTAACACTATTTCCTGATTAAAAAAATATGAGTAAATAATTAATGATAGACGTATTTCTCCTGGCGTGCCGGAGCATAAGAGAGCGAAAAGCTCGTTCGATACTCACGGTGCTGGGCATTACGGTGGGTATAGCTGCTATTGTCTCTCTGATGAGTATAGGCTATGGCATGGAACACGCGATAACCGGTGAAATGACAGCGATGGCTGATCTCATCTCGGTGATACCAGGCAAAATAACGGGTACTACCTATGTGGAGATGGGAGGGTTTACCGATAGAGATGTCAAAGACTTGCAGCGGATAGGCGGTATAAAGGACATATCAGCAATGACGTATGACGCTGCGGAAGTGGAGTACCGCAACAAAAGAGTGCCCACTTTTGTATTCGGTGGAGATACCAAAGAGCTGGAGATCTTCTATGTGGAGCCTGTCGGGCTCAAGGAAGGGCGATGGCTCAGGGAAAATGATTATAAAGGGTGTGTCATCGGGGACCGGGTAGCCAGCGAATTCTTCGACGAGGTCATACACGTGAACGATAAGCTGGTAATAAATGGTGAGAAATTCATTGTAGTTGGCGTTTTTGAAAAAGGGAGCATGCTGTATGCTAATGACGTAGACCCGCATATTTTTCTCACGTTGCGCGCTTCTAAAGCGGTTCTGCAAACCGACGATATAAAAACCATCATGGTGCGGGTCTATGACATTAATAAAGCTGAAGAGATAGCAGAGGAGGTCGTGGAAGCGATAAATGATAATCACGGGCTCGATGATTTCGCAACTGCAATGACGATGGGCAGCATGCTCGAGCAGATAGGGGATATTTTTAATATTATACGGGGCGTCCTGGTGGGAATAGCGGCAATCGCACTCATTGTTGCATCCATTGGCATAATGAATACGATGCTGATGTCCGTAATGGAGCGTACGCATGAAATCGGCGTGATGAAAGCGATAGGAGCAAAAAGCCGCGATGTGCTCTCTCTTTTCCTCCTCGAATCGAGTATGGTAAGTCTGGTGGGCGGTGTAGCTGGCTGCTTACTTGGTTGGGCTGTGGCTAAAGGCTTGAGCCTCATAGGCAGCATGATGATGCCTGGAATGGAACTCGAAGCGATTGTGAAGCCCGAAGTTCTACTCGGTGGAATAGCAGTTGCCCTGATTGTAGGAGTTCTATCTGGGTTCTATCCAGCAAGGAAGGCGTCAAAAATGAGTCCTGTGGAAGCAGTGAGGTATGGCTAATGAAGGATGCATTTCTGTTAGTATATAAGAACATAAGAGAGCGAAAAACTCGCTCGATACTGACGATGCTGGGCATCACAGTGGGTATAGCTTTGGCAATCGCAGTAATGTCCGTAGGCTACGGCATTCAGGAATCAATTACAGAACAGCTAAGCGAGATGGCGGATATGATAATGGTAACGCCCGGGAGTGTGGAATTAGGTAGTTGGGGCGAATTTGGCAGCTTTACTGAACGTGATTTGAGAGATGTAGAACGGATAAGTGGCGTGAAGGATGCTGCGGCAATGATGGGCGAGATGGAAGAAGTGGAATACCGCGGTGAGAAGGTTATGGTGGAAATCGTTGGTATTGAGCCAAGAGATATGGATGCTGTATTTGGAGTGACAGTGGAATTAGAAGAGGGGAGAGAGCTGCGAGAGAATGACCACAAAGCATGTGAAATCGGGTATAGCATTGCCAATGATTATTTTGATGATGAAATAGGGGTTAACGACAGGCTAACGATAAATGGAAGCAAATTCAGGGTTATAGGGGTGTTAGAAAAGCAGGGTGGGTTCAGATCCGGGGTTGATTCGCAGATATACGTAACGAAACGGGATGCGATGGATGTTCTCGATACCCGCGATATTTCAACCATCTTCGTGCGTGTGAGGAATATAGTAGAAGCGGAGGAGATAGCGGATGAAATAGAGGTGCAAATAGACGATAATCACAAATTGGATGATTTTACGTCGGCAATGGCGATGGGAGGTGCGATAGAGCAGTTAGAATACATTTTCGGGATACTGCAATTTTTTTTACTTGCCATCGCTTCTATTTCGCTTATCGTGGCTTCTCTGGGCATAATGAACACGATGCTGATGTCCGTGATGGAGAGGACACATGAGATAGGCGTGATGAAAGCGATAGGCGCGAAGAACAGGAATATCCTTCTCCTATTTCTAATGGAAGCGGGAGTGGTGAGTGGAACAGGCGGCATATTGGGCTGTATAGCAGGCGTCGTAGCCGCTAAAGCCATATGTTTCTTTTTATATATCGAATACGAAGTAGAATTCGCAGCGATTTTTAAAACAGAAGTTCTGCTCGGTGGTGTTGCAGTCGCAATGCTCGTGGGTATTATATCAGGATTGTATCCCGCACGAAAAGCGTCACGGATGAGCCCGGTTGAAGCGGTGAGGTATGAATGAATAAAATAAGCAACTATTTATTCTATCTTTATCTCTAACTTCCTCGCTATCTCTTTATATCTTACACGTAACGTCACTTCGGTAACGCCGGTAGCCTCGGAGACATCTTTTTGCGTCTTCCTGTCGCCACATAAGATAGCTGCTATGTAAATTGCCGATGCCGCTATGCCCGTGGGTCCTCTACCACTTGTTATATCCTGCTCTAACGCCTTTTTTATTATCTCACTTGCACGTTCTGCAACATGCCTCTTCAAGTTTAATTTGGCACAGAATCTATTCACATATTCCAGCGGTGATGTCGGAGCAAGTCGCATTTCCAGCTTGGTTGCCAATAACTTGGACGTCTTTATTATATCCTTTTTCCCCACACGCGTTACCGCTTCTATCTCGTCAAGCGTTCTTGGCACATTTTGTTTACGGCACGCCATGTACATAGACGCAGCCAGTATTTTCTCGATTGAACGTCCATGAATCAAATCTTTTTCCCACGCTTCACGGTATATACTCATACTGTACTCCCTCGTCTCTTCGGGTATGGAAAGCAGCGAGGCTAATCGCTCAATCTCTGACTGCGCAATTAAACGCTGCCTGCCGATGACAGCCCGTAATTTCTTCTTACGCTGTAGTTCACTAAGCCGCTGTAAATGTGCTCTATCGAGCGCAGAGGCTTTCTCAGCATCCACCGCGTTTGAGTCCTCATACTCCATGTCTTCTCGCATTTTTTTTACTCCTCAGGTGACAATAACCTTTTTATTCCTGAGTTTTCGCAATTGTTTCTCTTTTATATCCTTAAACAGTTTTACACTGATATAAGGGCGGTTTACAGGTCCAAAGACATCATAAACCTTTCCTAATTTACTGTTATCAGCCATCATCACGACGGAATTGATCATCCGCCCGGCTCTCATTCTACCACTACCCCTCACGATTAACTTACGGTCAACCATGTGAAGCACAGTGCCTACCCCTTTCCCTGTCATCAATATGTCACTGATATGTGAACTATGCAAGATGAGTATATAAAGTTTACGGATTTTTAAATTCCTATTTTTATTAGCTACCCGTGAAATTAGTATTAGTAGCATGTCTGTATCATTATGGGGATTGTATAATTTATTACTGGAACTGAACAATCGGCTCCCGTCTACCGAGAGAGAACTCACAGGATTGTTTATAAAAGAGGATAAGTGCATGGGTTGCGGGATATGTGTAGTGGTATGCGAGGAGAACCGGCTGTTCGAGGAGGTATTATACGGTAAAGGTGGCAGGTATAATGACGCACTGGTTTTAAGGATAGAAGAAGGTAAAGTGAGATTGGTAGATGCGAAGAAGTGTAAAAGAGCGTTTGACCCACCGGAGTTCTGCCGGGCTTGTGTTGAACACTGTCCTACGGGTGCAATAGAACTGATGTCGTAAGTATGAAGATATTATTAGCAACGGGAAGGAAAGCAGAAGAGATGGTTAAAGACGCTATTGCCGATTTGAGTGATATAGACTGCACGGTGCTCACTCAGGACTTAAATATTGCTGCGTTCTCCACGCCCGGATCGCTAAAGAAAGCACTGGGAACGTATTCCCGTGATTGCGACCTCATTTTAGTACCTGGACTTTGCAAATCCGAGTTCTCAGGTCTGGAAGAGCAAATAGCCACTCCTATCCGGTTAGGACCCCGAAATGCTTATGACCTCGCGGAGGCGTTAAAATACGTGGGTAAACTGGAGTTCTCATCGCGTCTACCCGCCGATGTCTTTTTAACAGCGCAGCGATACGAGAATGCGCATAAAGAGTTGTATAAATTAGAGAGTAGCGTAAAAGAGACGTTCAAGCTAAAAGACGTGAAAATAGGTGGTGAAGTACGAATGAAGGTCTGTGCAGAGCTTGTAGATGCTACTATGATGCACGAACGCGACCTGCACCGTAAGATAGACTACTACATGAAATGCGGTGCGGATATTCTGGATATTGGCATTCACATCGGTGCAAAGCCTGCCGAAGTAAAAAGAGCGGTAAAAACTACCCGGTCTTACGTACCCGACATTCCCGTGTCCGTGGATACTTTAGATGCAGAACTTATACTTGCAGGCATAGAATCCGGCGCTGACATGGTACTCAGCGTGAACCGCGCAAATATCGCGGCAGTTGCGGATGCCATAGCGGGAAACGAGATAGCGACAGTGGTAATACCCGATTCTGACTCATCTATCGAGAGTCTGTACGCGAACATAAATAGGGCGCGGGAAGAGGGCATCAAGCGCATAATCGCCGACCCGGTATTGAATGCCATTGGATATGGACTTGCCGAATCGTTATACAATTATTACCTGTTCAGATTGCGAGATAAGAACACGCCCCTATTTTTTGGCATCGGAAACATCACAGAACTTATAGATGCCGACTCTCCCGGTGTGAATGCCACATTAGCTGGTATCGCATCTGATTTGAATGCCGATATTCTCTTTACACCGGAATACAGTGACAAGGCAAGAGGCTGTGTACGCGAGTTGAGAGTAGCGTCTGAGCTGATGATGCTCGCGAAGATACGTAAAAGTGCACCCAAAGACGTTGGACTGAATCTTTTGATATTGAAGGAGAAGAGAAGGAGACCGGTCATAAAAGCAGGAAATGAAGGGCTTATTGCTGCCAGTTCGGACGGTAAGTGGCAGCTTGACCCGAAGGGTAGCTTCAGAATCGGTATCATTGAGGTGGAAGACGATAAGAGGCTCTATGCTGAACATTTGCCCACCGGGAAGCGAATAGCAGGAAGAACAGCAAAGGCGATGATGGAAACAATCATACGATTGGGACTGGTAACATTGCTTGAACACGTTTCTTATCTGAGTAGAGAGTTGACAAAAGCAGAACTTGCTCTGCGCTTGGACCGTGGTTATGAGCAGGACGAGGCGTTATTTTGAACGGGTCACGACCTTACTTACAAACCAGAAAACATAGTTCCTAATGCGTCTATCCAGTAGCCCAGGAGCCCGCTGCCAAACAGCCCTATTTCTCGCGCGGATATGTTTTCAGGAATGAGTGCACGCCCGGATAAAATAGGTAGCAGCAGGAATAGCGCAATCAATACCAGTACGATTATCGTTACAATCTTCATCTCTTCTTTTCTACTTACCGCCTTATCTTACTTTATAGCTCCGTACTATATAAATATAATGAATGCACTGCTATCTATAATTAGCTACCGATTTGTAGACATAATAAGGTTCAGTCATATGCAATTCGTGATTTCATATATCTTATTCATAACAATACTTCTTCGCACGACGTCTGCTAATTTATTGTATTCTATCTCCCAATCAATTCCGCAGCATTCGCTTTTGGTTTCGTTTATAGTCAACGTGGACAACCCTTTTTCCCGCCTTACGTGGTTCAGGAAAGCTTGTCGAAAGCCATCGTTATCAAAAATCCCGTGTATATAAGTTCCTATGATGTTACCAGAGACCGCACCTCCCCCATCATCCAGCACCTTCTCCCCGGAACGCATAATTATCGTAAAAGCAGTTTTTATATCGCCATTAGAGATATAAGTCCTTCCCATGTGTATTTCATAGCCCTCTATCTCCCCTTTGTAGAACTCTAAATTCGCTATTGCCCGCACTTGATGCGTCATTTTCTGTGCATGGCTTTCAAATATTGTTGTGGCAGGCAGCAAGCCAAGACCTGCAATCTCTCGCAGTTGTGATTCCACACCTTCCGGGTCTATTATGGTATTACAGAGCATCTGATAACCGCCACAGATTCCAAAAACAATGCACTTACCGCGCCTCGTCTTCTCCAGTATCTGCGATGCGTATCCGTGGTTTTTAAGATACTGCAGGTCACTTATGGTATTCTTCGACCCCGGTATAATGATCACATCGGGCTCGCCTATTTTTCCCGCCTTGCCTACATACCTCAGCGACACACTATCCTCGGCTTCTAAAGCGTCAAAATCAGTGAAATTGGATATATGCGGCAAATAAACGACTTCTATCCTTATCCCTTCTCCCGCTATCCTTGTCTTCCCTTTTTCTACTGATAACGAGTCCTCTTCCTGTATCCTTATATCGTGGAAATAGGGTATAACGCCTATCACGGGTTTATTGACTCTTTTCTCCAGGAACTCCAGCCCTGGCTTGAGGATTTCCATGTCCCCACGGAACTTGTTTATCAGAATTCCCTTCACCAGCTCTCTCTCCTCTTCCTCAAGCAGTTCGAGTGTTCCCACAATCCAGGCAAAGACGCCTCCTTTGTCTATATCACCGAGGAGCAGCACTGGCGCATCTAAAAGTTTGGCAATGCGCATGTTTACGATGTCATTCGCGCGGAGGTTTACTTCTGCCGGGCTTCCCGCACCTTCTATCACCACGATGTCGTTTTCACGTTCAAGTTGCTCAAAGCAGTCCTTTATGAGATTCAATGCTCTTGGCTTGTAGTCATGGTATTCCTTCGCCGTCATATTGCCTATTGGCTTGCCTCGCACGATAACCTGAGCGCCTGTGTCGCTTGAAGGCTTCAACAAGATAGGGTTCATCTCTACTGTCGGCTCCTTACGAGCGGCGGAAGCTTGAAATGCCTGCGCCCTTCCTATCTCAAGACCATCCGCGGTCACATAAGAGTTAAGAGCCATATTCTGTGATTTGAACGGTGCAACCTTATAGCCATCCTGGGTGAATATCCTGCAAAGCGCAGCAACAATTACACTTTTGCCTACTCCGGACCCCGTGCCTTGCACCATTATCTTTTTCGCCATTTTATTTCCGCTTTACAAATCGCTCCCCATTCTGATGTATAGCTTTTAGAAAATACTAGATCATATATGAGATGAGCAATTGCATCTATCACCACATCCTCAAGATTTATCTTTGGAAGTAGCTCCACCTTGAACTCCCTACCACGGAACTGCTCTATTAAGCCCTTCTGCTGACCATGACCCTCAACACGTGTGATCGTCATCCCGGGATAACCTAAGCCAAACGCTTATCAAGCCCCATAGACCGTTTGCCCCATGAACGCTCACTGCACCTGCTGGGTCATCCACACCCCTCCCTTGACTCTAAGAAATAAACGCTCGCGCGGAGAAAGTGCTTCCCGGGTTGAATCCAAACCAGCCAGCCTTTAAGATCTCCTCTGGCAGTTCCGCCTCGTATAATCTCTTATCATGCTCCGGTAACCTTTATGCTCGGCACACCCCTTATCCACCTCATACATATGCAAAGGGAAAAGTCAGGGAGGTAAGGTAAGGTAAGGTAAAGTAAGGTAAAATATAAATAAACCATAGCCTATAGATTATAGCATCGTCACAACACCTTTTTATTTCCCTGAAGATAAGCCATAAACAGGTAACATGGCATCAACTCTCATAAAAGTCATAAAAGAAGGTTTTGGAACATGGCAGAAGAATTTGAATATCTGCCTACCCTTCGTCTTTAGTTCGATACTAACATTCGTGGTGGCGATTATCGTCTTAGGCTGTGCCGCACTCCTGACTGGTGCTTCCCTATTTGATAGTAGACCTTACATCTCCAGAATCAATGAACTCCCCCTCCTTCTGAGTATCGGTGCGGTCATCCTCATACTGATTTTAGGGTTGATAATAAATGCCTTTTTCGTCGCCGGTGCAATCGGCATGGCGAAAGAAGCTATGGAAGATGCACGAACCAGTCTTTCGGTGATGACCGTATATGGCAGGCGTAAATTTGCCAGTCTGCTCTTTGCCAATATCATCGTTGGTTTTATCCTTCTTGCCGGTCTTATATTCATAATTCTAGGCAGACTATCCATCCTACCAAATATGGCTGCTCTCAAATTGATTGCGTTAGCCTATGTAGTAATAGTAAGTATAATGTTCGCACTTGCACCGTTTGCCGTAGTTATCGGCGATTTTAGCGCGGTGGATGGAGTAAAAAAAGGGTTTAAAATATTCAGAGCACACAAACTCGATGTATTTCTACTTGGATTCATTGTGCTCTTTATAGGTCTGGTTGTGGGTTTTATCACTGATTTTATACCTCATATTGGACTGCTGGTGAACATACTGGTATCTACCGTGATCATCCTTCCTTTAACCGTTTTATGGTGGTCCAAATTGTACATGTGCGTGACGACACCCCGTAAATCCTATAGTTGGTAGATGCAGCGAACTGACGAAACGCCTTCACTCTCCCGAAGTGGCATAGATCTCGTAAGGCATTATCTTCTTATTTACTTTCTTCTTCCCTCTCAACTTACTCACGAGGTCGGCGGCTTTCTCCTTATCTGCCCGGCGCTTCAACCGTTCCATTATGCGTGTCATCTCTTTATCCTTCCCGGTATCATCCCCCGCCACTTCTCCCTTTACATATCCCTCTTCTGCTACCTCTACCTCTGCCTCTTCTAAATCTTCCTCTTCCATCCCTTCAAAACCCATTACATCCACTTTTATTCTACCTCCAATCTTGTTTGCTGCTTCTTAATACAGATAATAATAATAACTTGCTTTTGCCTCTTTGAATGAATAGGTCTACTAATAAATAACTTTATCAGGATATAATCCCTTCGCCACTGCTAAACAATCCGCTAAGTTCATGCCACCACCTGCCATTTCCAACCCTATCTCGTCCTGGTTCAGCATAAACGGCTCATCAAGCAAAACTCGCGCATCCTTAAACGCCAGCGTTGACCAGCTTATACTCCGCACTTCTGGCCCATACCTTTTCATCATCGCATCCTTGAAGAAATCCCGCGTCTCCAGAGGCGCATTATTCAGTGCGTACTTTACCCGCTGTGTGTACGAATCCCAATCCACCCACGGTAATTCGTTCTCCGCAAACACCAGCGAGTCCTTCGGATTGTAAAGACTCTCACTTTTTAGGCTTCCCTTTTCGCCCAGATAATACGTTATACTCTCCTCCAGTAGTGCAAATTGATTGCTGATACTTATGCCCTCAGATGCTTTTTTGGGCTCATAGTTCACAAGCAGCGCTAATTTCGTCACCCAGTCTATCCCATCTACAAAAGCTTCTATCCGCCGTGATTCTAACTTAGCTATCAGCCGCTTTAACGCTTTCAGCCCTATTTCATCCCATTTACTCGCTTCACGCCCCGTATCTTCTTGCATACGTTCTATCGCTTCTATATAATACCGTAAAATAGCCACCGCATCCGTCATCTCTCCGGTTTTCAACATTATCTTCCACTCACAGTCCTGTGTATCCACCGCAATTTCCTTGAATGCCTCCACCGGGTCTTCTATCTCCGGCGCATCATCCAGGAATCCCGTTTCAAACGCGCTAATCACCAGTGCCTGCGTGATGTCACGCATAAAAATCGCGTATTCCGAACGAAGCCCCTCGAAATGTATATCGTGCAGACGCCAGTACCGCCGTGCCGCATGAGGCTGGTCCCGCGTGTTTAAAATGCCTCTGGCCGTGGTAGTAGAAAGCGATGACTTTTGATGTACAAACATCGCCCTTGGAGAGATAACGAACTTCACACCTTCTTTACCCACAAATCCGCCGGAAACTACATCCCCGGCACCTGTGAACAGAATTCGCGTGACTATCCAGGATATCAGCGCCTTCTCGACTCGACTCCAATCACTGCATGCCGCCCTCAACGTTAATATATTACCGTGAGTTGCGTATGTATTGGTCTTTATAGCCCCTCGTTTGCCCTTACGCACGCCCTCTGTTACCGCGATATTAGCAACATTATTCTTATGCACAAATACTTCCTTCTTTAACGCCAAACTCGCCTCCTTTGCACCCACAAGGGCGTATATCTCTGATGCTTTATCGTATGCTATGGCGTCAAACGGGTTATTATAAGACGGTGTTGCGATTTCAAGATGCCCCATATCGTTATATATTCGGCATCCATTATTCCCCCATGAAGACAATATTCTCGATTCGTGTGCTTCCTGCGATTCCTCTGTCGTTATGTCCCAGATCACATCCCTTGAGTATCCTTTCCGCTTTAAGCCTTGAATCGCAGCATTAACGAGCAAAGATGGATTAAAATTCGCCTTCGCGCTCACTGGATATTCCTGCTCTACTCCTCGAATTTTACTCGCTGTGCCCTCTGTGTTCATTCTCACATCCCCCCACCCCACGCGACCACCATTATAAATCCTCGTCCTCGCTTCGCTCCTCTTCACGCTTTATCTCTTCTACCTTCTTTCTTATACTGTCCTCATCCCAGCCATCCAGTTCATCAAATCTGTACGTTTTGTTATTGGAATACAATAAATAGTCCAGATAAGGATTCCTGACCAATCTATTCCTTACTTCTCGGCTTATATCCTCTTCCCAGCCCCTTATGTCCTCCTCTCCCGCAAGAAGTCGCACCATGACCTGTCGTGTCGTATCTCCTCGTCTGTGTTCACGTAAAAATACAACTACCGCACTTGGCATCCTCGCCAGTTCCGGATACCGCTCAAATAGCCTTGAATATTCCTCCTCTGTCGGTCTACTCATGTCTATCGTTATCTTTGGCTCCTTTGTTATCGTTATTTTATTCCAGCACATCGCTGCATTCGCAAATTCCGATGCAATCCGTACCCGCAACTCTGCCCTGGAATTCTTCGGTGGAAACAGCAACGCTTCGCCTATATCCTCCTCCGTCAATACTCGCTCTATCCCTATCTTTTCCACCACCTGCTCGTATAGGTCATAATCACAGAGATTGGTGAACTCAAAAGATGCCGCTATCTTCTTCTCCATTCGCTCATCCATCGAGTACATATTCCGGTAATCGAACTTACCCTTCGGGATATAATCATACTCAAAATCCGCGATCTCGTCCTCTATTACCTTCAACTTCAACAGCCATTCCAGGCGGCGCACCACATAAAGGTCCTCCAGCAATCCCTGACTGAACTTATCACTCAGCTTCTTGAACGTATCAAGCACGTATTTGTCCCAGTGAGATGTTGCTCGGTCCTCAAATAGCTCTTCTATTACCGAGAGATAGTAATGGTTGATATAATCCACGGCTGATTCCGTCCTGCCATTCATCAACATGATTCGCCAATCTCCTTCGGTATTCATGGCTATATCCTTGAATGTTTGAAGCGGATCCCTGATTTCTTCTACATGGGTAATCTTACCTGATTCTATTGCATCTATTACATACGATGTGAGTGCATTATTGAGCAGCCTCGTTACCTCAGAGCGGACTCCTTCCCCGGAGGTGACATGAACCCGATATTTGCCCTTTGTGCTCAACGGTTCGTCCCGCGTGGATAGAATAGGCCATTGAGAAGGCGATTCCGTGAGTACACGCCGTGAAACCATTGCTTTCGGTGAAACCACGTACATCAAACTGCCTTTCTCCGCTATAAACCCACCAGCACCGAAATATATCTTACGAAGTATCAGGAACGGTATGAGCAAGTTCTCGTTACCCACAAATTTCTTCCGCGCCACCATGTAGGATTCATGCGTGCCCCGACTGTATCTCTTGTCTATCTCCACATTCGCTTTCCAGCACTGTATGTACGTATTCTCACAGCCTCGTTTCCTCAACTTCTTCCTGTATCTTTCATTTGCCTTCCCCACCCCTAACTGCATGTACAACTCGGCTGCCTTATCATATTTCAGGACGTCAAAGGCGTTTCGGCACTCCGGCGAGGCTATTTCTAAGTGCCCGCCCGTGCATATATAAATCCGAGAACCATTCCGCAAAAAGCCGTCATTCCTACGGTGCTGCTTCGCACAAATCGCTTTCTTACCATCAAAGAAGGTATAACCTTCAAGTGCATGTATCACTTCATCCACGTGATAAAACCTGGCATACCTGTACAATCCGGGCGAGTTGGAACTTATACCGACTCTAAATTCATGCTCTATCCCCTGCCATCTACTCAAATCCGCCTTTTCCATTTTATATACGAATAAAAAAGAGAAGGACTCTAATAGTGCATTCCCGTATCTTCTTCAGGCGTTACCTCATATCCGGACACGATCATCTCTTCCGCTCTTCGCTGCACAAACTTGTCAAAACCCGACTTCAGGAGTTCCATGTTCACGCCAATATCCTCTATGTGCTTATATCGCTTCTGCAACTCATCCATCTTGCGCTCGGCATCTAATATCTCTGCCATCCTTTCTGTATCCCACATCGCCCTCAGCGCATCGTCATTGATCTTACCCCGCTTCAAGGTCAGCAGAGTCCGCTCTTCCAACGCCTTATCCCGTGCATAGCTGAATACCTGTGCAATGAATCGCCCGGTAACCGTATCTTCGCGCCTTATCCGCCCTATCTCTGTCTCCACATACTTATCTTCATACATGTATTCGACAATCGCATTTGCCAGATATGCCCCCGCTTCTACCTCTCCACCTTTCTCCTTTATCAGGTGACGGTCAATAGGCACCTTATGTGCATATATAGGGGCAATGGAGAGAGCGGCATCTTTATCTGCCTTTGGCACCTCAAGTATCTTGTCAAACCGAGCCCGGAATGCCGAATCTATCAAATGCAACCGGTTTGTCGCACCGATTACTGTAAGGTGTGGATGCAGGGCATAAAAGCCATCCAGGATGTCCAGTAACTGTCCAGTAACCCGTTCAGGCGCACCAGAAGACCCAGTAAACATACCCCGCTCCTGTGCCAGCGCATCTATCTCATCAAAGAAGATTACGCCATAATCGTTCTCCTTATCCTCCAGCTTATCGTTCGCCGTTTTGAAAATCATCCTCACGTTCCGTTCTGATTCACCGAGCCACATGCTGAATAGCTCGCCGGCGCCGATTTTCACGAACTCACAGTTGGGTAATGCAGATGCTAACGCCTTTGCACACATCGTCTTACCACAGCCCGGCGGGCCATACATCAGTATCCGCCTTGACCGCTCGCCATATTTTGCATAATCATCCGGATTTAGCATTGGAAGAATGATACTATTTATTAACTCCTGTTTCAGGCTCTTCAAACCGCCGATGTCGTTAAAGCTCACACCCGGACTCTTCGTGAGCTCATAGTGTGCGAAATCCTTCGTTTTATAACTCCTCATTATATCAAAAGTACCTGGTAGAAGTCCCACTTTCATCCCCTCCTTTAGCTTCTCTTTCTCTTCTTCCCGTAGCCGTTTATATATCCTGCTACGTCCTTTCCCTGTTGATATTTCGCCTACCCAGCCATCATCGTCCTTTCTCAACTCCTCAATCTCGCCCACCTCTAAATCCACCTTTCGGTCATATACCTTTGTAATACCTATGGTAAATCCACTGGGACTATTCTTATCCGGGATATGTCCTATAAAGACGAATTTACCCGCGTTTAACTCCTCTATCTCGATAGCAGTGAGCGTACCGTAAGGCAAAGCCTTTAATGCACCATTTATATTCACGATTGCGCTATCTCCCATCTTCTCCACCACGAATCCGCAATCTAACGGTGGCGACCGCGATTTCGAGACGAGCTTCTCCAGGTCATCTTTATACGCTTCTGTCTCCTCGTATTTACGCATCAACCGCCTGTACTCGCTCTCTAACCGCTCATACTCGTATCTTGGAATGTACTCCTCCCCATCCATTTTTATCCCCGTTTAATATATAAGAATTGATTTTATAAAAAGAAAAGCCTCTCGCGTATATTTATATAATTATATTTGTAATATGTAGAAGATATAGAACTATAAAGAAAGAAAGAGTGAGTAAGAAGGGGATGAAAAAGGAGAAGCGAAAGATACAACTCACCGGCGGGTCGACTTTCACCATCTCTCTGCCCATAAAGTGGGCGCGAGAAGTGGGTGTGAAGCAAGGAGATGAACTGTCTTTGGTTCCGCGTGCTGACAATTCGCTCGTCATTACTGCGTTGAAGACGAAAAAGGAGCAGTTGACATGTGCAGAACTTCTCCTTTCGGAAAAGGAAAGCTTTGAGGGCAATTTCAGGTATCTCATCTCTCATTATCTCGTCGGTTATGACCTCGTTAAGCTATTATCTCCTCATGGGTTCGAAGCAGAGGCGAGAAAGAGGATAAAGGAGGAAGTGAGGAAGCGCCTGATAGGCATGGAGGTTGTAGGGGAGTCGTCGAAGGAGATAGTGCTTAAGAGTTTCTTAAAATATGAGGACTTTACGCTACGGGATGCGGTACGTAGTATGTCCAGGATATTACTATCAATGCAGGAAGATGCTATTTCTTCCCTGGATAAAAGCGACCCGAAACTTGCAGAGGATGTGATAGAGCGAGATAATGAGATAGATAGGTTCTATTTACTGATTGTTAGACAGCTCAAAGCAGCGATGAACGACTCCGAACTGGCGAAGAAGATAGGCATGAGCAGACAGCGAGATAGCCTGGGATACCGGATAATAGTGAAGAGCATGGAACGGATAGGCGACCATATAGAGAACATAGCGAGGAATTCTAAGGCGATAACGTCCCCAGAAGAGGTTAAAAGGTTGGATAACATCAGAGAAATTGGAATAAGTACTAAAGACCTCTTCAATAAGACGCTGACTGCTTTATATGATATGAATATAGGCAAGGCGAATGAAGCGATAGAAGATGCAAATACGCTGACAGAAGCGGTAGAAGTAGTGAGTGAGCGTATTCTTGCGGAAGAGCAAGATGTTCCAGACAAGATACACGCTCTTTCTATACTGGAGAGTTTAGAACGGATGGCAAAGTATTACATGGATATAGCAGAGGTAACGATAAACATGGGGATTTCGCTGGCGGGCGAAGAGGAGCTTTAATGATTATTGTATAACAAACGGATAGTGGCACTCTAGCTCTACGAGCAGGCATTGAGCACTTTTACGAACTCAGCGGCAGCTTTTTCCAGCGCATCATCGTGATTATGTATTATCTTTACCGCAGCACCTGTAAGACCAGCATAAACCATTGACATCGCACGGTTCATGAACTGATGCTCTTCTATGTCGCTTTTTGTCTCTACGTCTCTTTCTCTCGCTTTATCCTTTTGCCTTCGCTCAAATACCTCTTCTGGTGCTGCTTCGATTAACACGAACAGATCAGGATTTAATTCCCGTAATACGTATTCGGGTAAGCCCGGAAGATAGCCAAACGGAGTCTTTATCGTGCAATGTGTGTCTATTATGAGATTCATGCTTTCGTGCCAGTCCGCAATTTTGTTACATGCGCGCATCTGTATCCCACGCTGCTTTTCGACTGATAACTTCCTCATCTCATCTTTATTCTTAACCTGCCCTTCTTCTACCGCGGCTTCAAACATCACATCGCCGTAGTTTTTGGGTATGAATTCTGCTCCAACACACTCATTTTCTTCCCTCAACTTCAGTGCTTCGTTTATCACCGTGGACGAACCCACTCCCGGCATTCCCGTCACGATAATCAAAGTCATTTCTCCATCCACTTCTTCTCCCTCCATCTCGTACAATACTAAATAGTGCTTAAAATATATAAATAATACAATGCAAAATACTCATCTAGCGGCGATTTTGTTTGACCTTGACGGTGTAATAATAAACTCATTTGAAAGCTGGTACCTGGCGTTTAACGCGATGTTAACGGCATACCAGAAAGAACCGTTGAGCCGGGACGAGTTCCGGGCGGAGTGCTGGGGTCATGACCTGGCACATAATTTAGCGGTGTTCCATCTGCCAGAAAAAGCAGGTTTGTACTGCATAAACGAACATCAGAACCTTGTAGAGCTTATAGAGCTGTATCCAGGTGCAAAGCCGGTTTTGAACCGTCTAAGAACTGAGTATAAGCTCAAGACCGGGCTGGTCACGAATACACCCAGAAAGAACGTGATTCGCATATTCGAGCATTTTCAGCTATTTAACCTTTTTGACGTGATTGTTACCGATGATGACGTGAGAACCGGTAAGCCGGATGCGGAGATGGTATTAAAGGCATGCGAGACGTTAAACGTGAAGCCGGAGCAGACAATTCTCGTGGGCGATACCGAAACAGATTTCTTAGCCGGCAAATCCGCGGGTTGTTCGGTTATATGCGTGCGGGCGAGAGGTGATACGTGCATAGAGAGCCTTTATGAACTGTTTTCGGTTCTGGCTAACATAATACCCCGTAAATGCTAATTTTGTAGTGTCCACTAAGATATTGCAGTGCCTGGTCTACCAGTTCAGTTGTATCATTCCACACACAAAAACCGCTCCAGCATCTCCGGCTCCACCTGCATATTCATAACTCTAATCGGCTCACACTTATCGTAAATCCGCTTCAAGTTCCCCATCTTCTTATACGAAGCCAACTTCCTCACTTCGTTCACCTGCTCTTCCGCGAGCTTCTTCGTTTCTATCACATCTGCTGCTTCTGCATGCTTCAACAGGTTCGTACCCGCATCGCTTCTTGTTATCACCGTTGACCAGCCGAACTTCGATACAATCGAGCCAACCGAGACGTCTGCGAACTCAGCCGCGAAATCGTAGCAGTAGTCGCATGCCTCTCGCACGCAGCCACGCATCTTCTTTATCGGCGTCTTTATCTCCTCCCCAGCCTTCGTATAAATGATAAAACTACCCTTCTTTATGCTGAACTTCTCTACTTCTCTTATGCTCGTGCCTAATTCCTCAAGCTTTGCTTTTAGCATAGGCATGTCAAACGTTTCCGTGCAAAAAAGTCCAATCAGTAACTTTACCCTATCTGCACCGACATCAAACCCTTTTGACATCTGAACCTTCCTCATGCCCTGTATATGGCATGGCAGCCCCACGAGCGCGACCTTTTTATAGCCCTGTTCCAGAGCGTCTCCTACACCCAACACCGAAGGACACTGTGTGTATTTCGAGCCTGCTGCTGCCAATACATCCTCTTTTTTTGTTGCAATGAATGGTTCGGCTTCCCAGTCTTCTGTCGCCTTCGATACAACCGCAGCATCTATCTCACCCTGCTCGAGTAAGAATACAAGTAATGCAGATACAACCCCGCCATCCTGAGCCTTCTTTAATATAGCGTCATCAGTCGCTCTTGCCGTTAATATATCCCCATTGTAGTAGCCCAGGAGGTTATCGGTTCTTACCTCGCCAAACACTGCTCTTTCTACGTCAAAAGGCGCGAAGAAAGTACGCGGGCAGAACTCATAGCACGCACCGTGTATCTCATGACATTTCTTCTTCGTCACAGGTATCTCATTCTCGTACGTTATGTATTCTTTACAGAATGCACCACATGACCCACAGTAGCAGCACAGCCCGTTATATATCACTTCTGCTTCTAAATCCATTATGTTGCCTTGCTCTTTCATCATGGTAACAGCCTCTTTATTTATACTATCCCGTAACGTTATCTATATTTATACTTAAATCTTTTTCATTTTTTGTTATATGTATTTGTAATTTTGGTCATCGTGTCTGCCACAGAATAGAATAGAATAGAATAATAAGCTATTACAATCATACTAACCGAATCGCGGGTATCCAATCGTTACACGTATTCCCATTGGTATCAGTAAACGAGGAGCAGGTGATAGTCCCGAAATCATTTGTAACGTTGTGCAGGTGAATTATCTGCGGATACGAGCCGGTGCGAATAATGTAGTTATATTTATGCCCCTTCAATAACGTGACATAGTCCGCGATACCGGTTTCGTTATTCAAAGTTATATTATGCCAGTCGCTCTGATGGTACCCGTTCCAGGTGCCCTTTGCTATCAAGTTGTTGTTGCCTTCTCGTAGCTCGATAGATTCTGCGTGCCCGCCTGTACCGGCACACGGGTAGGTGTACAATTTGGTGACTTTGAGGTCATATGCAGGTATGAACTCACCTGTACACGTGCCCGGCAAGCTCGGGTATGTTCCATATCCAGTATCAAAGATGTGATCTCCCTCTGCTTTTACTTTTATCAGCCAGAAATCGTATGAACTCGCCCTGAACGACCACGTATATCCCGCAAGGATGTAGCCACGGTCGGTGGTCTGCTGGACAGAGTATGCCCAATCAGCGTATGACCCCCCAAAGGTCCTGTTCCATAGTTCGTCTCCGTTTGAATTGGTCTTCAGCAGCCAGGCATCCGAGCCGCCAGCACCGTACGACTTGGTGCTACCAGCAATGATGTAGCCCCCATCTGCGGTCTGCCTGACTGAGTAACCCTCATCATAATTAGTATACCCAAAGGTCATGTTCCATTCCTCGGTTCCGTTTGGATATGTCTTCAGCAGCCAAACATCAGACTGACCATGACCGTATGAAGACGTGCTTCCAACAAGGATGTAACCATCATCAGTCTGCCTGACTGAGTATGCCCAATCATGCTCTTTGCCACCAAAGGTCATGTTCCATTCCTCGGTTCCGTTTGAATAAGTCTTTAGCAGCCAGGCATCCCTTTTACCGGCGCCATACGACTCTGTATATCCCGTGAGGATGTAGCCACCATCAGCGGTCTGCTGGACCGAGTAAGCTTCTTCAGAGTCAGTACCGCCAAAGAACTTGCTCCATTGTCTGTCTCCGTTAGATTCGGTCTTCACCAGCCAGACATCAGCCCATCCAGCGCCGTACGAATAGGTACCGCCAGCGAGGATGTAACCCTCGTCTGAAGTCTGATCAACAGAAAAAGCCCAATCATCGTCAATACCGCCAAAGGTCCTGTTCCATTCCCCGGTTCCGTCAGGATAGGTCTTCACAAGCCAAACTTGTTTACGGTTATCAGACGAGACCGTATATCCTGCAAAGATGTAGCCACCATCTGATGACTGTTGTACCGAACGCGCCTCGTCAAAGGAAGGTCCGCCAAAGGTCTTGCTCCATTCCCCGGTTCCGTCAGGATAGGTCTTCACCAACCAGATATTTGAACGATCAGCAGAATATTGCGTTTTTCCTATGAGGATGAAGCCGCCGTCCGAGGTCTGCTGGACTGAGTATGCCTGATCATCTATGGTTCCACTATAAGTCTTAGTCCATGCCTCTTCAGGTGCTTTCGTTCCACTTGCCCATCCCGCACTTACAAATATCAGCGTCACAACCATAACTGCAAATATCAATGCCCATCCTATATCCACACTTTCTTCGCTTCTCGTCATTTCTTTTTTTCCCCTCGCCTAACCATAGTTACAGTAATTCCGTAATAATAAACCCTTCGTATCTCTTTACCTAACTCCAGAATCATGCAGGCATGCAATGCTTTCACTTTAAAAGAAAGCATTTACATACGACACGTGTTTTATTATTTATGAGGGTTGATGATAGAAGAGTGGTACCTTATACGAGCACGAGATTACCTCTATAAACCACCTCTGTGTAGTCTTTACGACCCAAAATCAGTTCGATTTCGCGTGTATGTGCACCTTTAATCAGTTCGATTTCCGATGCGGAATAGTTCGTGATGCCTTTTGCGAATTCCACACCGTCTGTGTCTACTATGCTTACGGGATCGCCACACATGAACTCGTGCTCAACGCCAATGATGCCCGAAGGTAGCAAACTACTACCGTTCTTGAGCAATGCCGTCTTTGCTCCTTCGTCCACTCTAATCCTGCCCTTTGACGCAGACGCGAATAGAATCCAGTGCGCTCTATCGTTCATCTTATCCATCTTCGGCATGAATAGCGTGCCTGCCGGTTCTCCATTTATAATCCGCGATAGGATATGTTCGACACCGCCGTTTGCAATGACCATTGGAATACCTGCGTTCATGGTTACTTTTGCGGCTTGTATCTTCGTCTTCATGCCACCCACGCCCATTTTACCGCCAGTTTCCGCAATATGCTCAAGTTCTGGTGTTATCTCTTCCACGACAGCGATCAGATCCGCGTTCTTGCTCCTTTTCGGGTCATGAGTGAGCAAGCCGTCTCTATCAGTCAGCAGGACAAGTAAATCAGCTTCGAGATTGCATGCCACCAGCGCCGCTAAATTATCGTTGTCGCCTACTTTTAGTTCTTCCACAGCTACGGTGTCGTTCTCGTTTATTATCGGGATTAGTCCTAACTTAAGTAGTGTAATCAATGTATTCCTGAGGTTCAGGTATCTCTGCCTGTTAAAGAAGTCCTCGTGTGTTAATAACACCTGCGCGATGGTCTGCTCGTGACGTGTGAAATATCGGTCGTACGTGCTCATCAAGACGCTCTGACCAACGGCAGCCGTAGCTTGCAATAACTTAATGTCCCTTGGTCTTTGTTTCAGGTTGAGTTTACCAATACCGGCACCGATAGCGCCTGATGATACTATAATAACCTCCTTATCACGGTTCTTTAATTCGACTATCTCTCTGGTTAGTTTTTCGACTTTGTGTGGCTCAAGCCGGTAGTTACTATCTGTGAGGTTGCTGGTGCCTACCTTTATCACGATTCGTTTCGCTTCTGATATGTTCCTAACTCCGGTCATCTTCTCTGTTTCCTTTTTTTGGCTCCTATCAGATTTGTCCCCAGTTAATAATTATTAGGTTATTAATATTAGTCTCCAAAAACCCAAGGTACGGGCTGTATATCGGCGTTACGAGGTCTTTTACCAACGCTTGTACCAATGCAGCCGTGGCAACGCCAACGACGAATGCCAGGCGGGGATTACTGGCAGTTAATCCATGAGGAATACGCTTTATTCGGATGTCAAACCACTTGCTGCTCGTCTTAAGACTAAATCAAGAGCTATCAACCGCGATATCCATGCCTCTTCGCCTCATTTGAAAGGTAACAAGCCTTGAAATCAATCGAATATACGCGGTAGGCATTTCCGTCATTCCTCTCGCGCTAAAACGATTATTACAGTTATAAGTTCCATGATTATCTATCTATTTCTCTTCCGATTCTCCTGATGCCTTTTGCAACGCCGCACTGCTCGCCACCTCGTATGCTTTTGACAGCAATGATATGAGATTGACTTTACCAACGTAGAAAGGAGCATCGCCCAGTCGTTTAAGAATCGCATTCTCTACCTCTGGACGAGCAGGATTCACGGAAAAGGAATACAGTGCATCGCCTGCTTGCCAGAAAGAATCCTGGCATTCCTCTAATGGTCTGACTTTCTCACCGGTGGCGGAAACAGCACGCTCGGTTATCGCTTCGCTTTCTTCTTTCGCAGTTAAAGTGCGCTTTTCATGAAGAGCACCAGTAATCTCTTCCTTTGTTCGACCACGTAGTTTGAAGATAAGAAACGGGTCTTCATCGAACCGCTCTGCCAGAAGGTAATAAACTGCAGCAATATGTTTGCATGGATTAGCCCAATCGGGACACGAACAATTGGTTTCGAGTTCTTTCCTGGCTCCTGGGAAAAGCGATACCCCTGCTTTGCTAAAAGCATCCTCGATGTCAAGCGGCATTTCTCCAGAAAGCAACTTAGCCGCAAATATCGCCTTCGATGCCATTGCATCCGATACCCTATCCCAATCGAGTTCAGAAATCGGGTTCAATTGAATTCTGACCTCGTATGGTTCTGCTCGTGTGCCCTGGACCTTGGCGGTAACCTCGCCTTTCTGGATATCAATTGAAATAACCTGCCCTTTGCGAGCATAAGAGCGACCTCGGCTAAGTCTTGCACCCATATCGAAGGATTCGAGCACACTAATCCATCGTTTTGACCACCATGTCTCACCAATTGCGCCCCGTTTGCTCTTTGCCTTTATGCCGTTTTTTACTTCTTTCGGCTTCGCGGGTTTGTAATAGCCCCAATAGCTTCCCCATCCCATTTTTGTTTATATATTGGGTTGTGTATTATTTATATTTCAATCTTGCAATACGGTGGATTTCTCATCATCAGAAAAGCTTTTATTATGGCATGTACAACTATTTTCAGGTTATAAAAGCGAGGTGATGACGAGAAATGGCGATAAGAGCTGATAAAATGGGGCAGTCGTGGCTATTGCCCACGGATATTAGTGAACTCATACCGGTATAGACCACATCTGCTACCTGGTTATTGCAATCGTGAATGGCATAGATGTTAGTGAAATAGAGGAGAAGTACAGGTCATCGGTGTTCGGATAAGGGATTGTGAATCCAACTCATTTTTGAGGAACGCTGCGCGAGAGACCGGAGTTGTCAGAAGG
>JBAQFZ010000066.1:0-15020 GCA_049287525.1 Halobacteriota archaeon
TTGGGGGAGAATTGCGTGATAAAATTTCTGTTCTCACCAAAGAGCAAAAGGAGATTATTGAAAAGTTGGGGTTTGCGGATAGGCTTTTCGGGTTGTAGCCTATACAACGCAGAAAGTCAGGTTATAAGGAAAAGAGATTTTAATCCTTTCTTAATCTTTCCTAACCCCTGTCATTTCCTCTCCCCTCATCCGAACTTCTATACCACTTCAAATTTAGTAATACGAATGCTTATTTCTGCCTCCAATTAACCTTCTCCTTCCACGCTTTGACATCCTCCAAACTCAGCGAAGCATTTTCCGTAAACTGTAGGGGCATAGCCCCTACCACCCCAAAAACCCTGTAAGGGTTTATTTTTTAAAGGGTTTCACATCTATCGCTCCACCTTGAAAATCTCCTTCTATATCGCCCGTCTTCTCTTCTATCCACCCTTCCATTTCGAGGTATGCGCTCTTCAATCCTTCTATCACTTCATGGTCTGCATTCCATAGTCCTCGTTCATAAGCTTCCAGTAATCTTCTTCCAATTTCTTCCAACGCCCATGGATTATTCTCCTCAAAGAACTCCCTCATTTCTTTATCTAAGACGAACGTCCTTGTAATATCATCAAATATCCAATCATCCACCTCCTGTGTGGTCGCTTCCCAACCATATACATGCCCTATTCGCTTTGATATGTCCCCGGCACCCTTGTAGCCATGCCGTTTCATCCCCTCTATCCACTTCGGATTCAGCAACTTCGACCTTGCAATCCGCCTCAGCTCGTCTGCAAGGCTTCTAACTTCTATCTTATCACGGTCCCTCGTATCACCATAAAACGTACACACCTCCTTCCCGGAAATCTCACGCGCTGCCGTTGTAAGTCCACCATGAGTTCCGAAATAGCAGCAACAGCCGCATAAGTCGTATTCATCAGTAACTGTTTTATTAAACGTCAAATCCACAGTCTTTAGCTGTGATACCAAACTATCACGTGCCTCCGCACCGAAATTGTTCTTTCCGTAGGCATAGCCGTTCCAGTGCACAAACACATCCGACAACTCCTTCTCCTCTTTCCATGCCGAGGCATAGACCGCTAAATTCACGCCATTGCCATACGTACCCGGCTTACTTGCGAATATACGTGCATATTCCATCCCTTTTTCCCGCGTTTCACCATTCGCACTCCCCACCACTGCATGCTTTCTCAAATAGTTCTGCTCTACGGGTTCGTCAAGCATTGCAACCTCTCGTATTGCCTCGTCTAAAAGCTCGATGCAGTTATAAAAACAGTCCCGTATGATACCACTCACGCGTATCGTTACATCTATTCGAGGCCGCCCAAGCTCTTCGGCAGGTATTATCCGGTATCCTTTTACACTACCACTGTACCAGACCGGCTCTACACCGATTAAATACAATATCTGTGAGAGCTGCTCGCCATCCGCCCACATGATGTCCGACGCCATCCAGTACATTGCGATGTTCTCCGGTAGCTTTTCTCTCTTATCTTCCTTGTATTTCCTTAGCACACCATCCGCAAGTCGCTTGCCTATCTCCCATGCACCTCTTGTAGGAACCCTGAACGGGTCAAGCGAATAAAAGTTCCTGCCGGCTGGTAGAATCTCAAGCTTACCCCTTGTGATGAGCCCCGAAGGTCCGGGTTCGATATAGCCAGCATCGAAGCCGTGTAACAAACTGCCCATCTCGTCCGTGGCTTCTATCCGTGCCGAAATATCCATTATCTTCTCCCAAATCAAATATAGCTGCCCTGCCTCTTTCCTCTCGAATCTGCTGCCTAATAATCTCTTAGCTGCTTCCAGAGGGTCCTCTTCAGCCAGAACCGCAGCAATAAAACCCTTTGCAATACTATCCACCTCGGCTAAGAACTTACTACCAGCATCCGCCAGCTGAATTTCGCGACCCATGAGTTCCAGGATCAATTTACGCAGTTCGGAATCGTGTCGCAGTACAGAATTGATGAACTCCACCTTCTTCGCACCTTCCGGCACGTCACCGAAGATGTGCATACCATCAGGAATCTGCGTGTTGTAGATACGTGTGATAGCCTCATGTGCTATCTCTATTATCTCTTCTATGGAATGTCCAGCTTCTAACCGGTTATCCAGCCTTATCTCCTCTGACAGCTTCATCTTACGTATCAACTCAATAATTATATGCTCTAAAGCATGTGCTCTTGCCTTATCCGCAACTTTTGCCCTTTGATATTCCGCAATCTGGTCTTCAAGCTCTTTTAAATCGCCGTACACGCCACTTTCCGTCATCACGGTCTGCATGTGGTCTATCAGCGTTGCACAACTCCTTCTCTTTGCTATTGCACCTTCGGGTGGGTTATCGGAGTTATAGATGTACAGATGTGGCAGAGTTCCAATAGCAATGTCAGGATAGCAGCTTTCGGATAATGCAACCGATTTGCCAGGTAAAAATTCCAGGTTGCCATGCGTCCCTACATGGATGATTACATCAGCACCAAAGCACTCTTCCAGATAATGATAAGTAGCGAGATACTGGTGCGGCGGCGGCACTTCCGGATCGTGTAAAATCTTGCAGACCTGACCATCGCATCGTGAACCCGCACAGCCCCGTTTCGGTTGTACGCACACGACTGCATTTCCGTATTGTACGCCGGTTACCACTATTTTACTGTTGTAAACCATAGCTGCGGGAACTCCGTCCTTCTCTTCGCCTGGTGGTTTGCCCCAGACTTCACACGTTCGCTCCTTTACGTTCGGTGCAAGCCCCTCAAACCATCTCGCGTAGTCCGACTTGCTAATCAATGCAAGTGCACCGCTTTTATTCACTATTTCCGCTACGGTCGTCCATCTGAACTCCGAAATTGCTTTACGCGCCATAATAGTCTCAATCAGTTCTTTTCCGCTATCGGGTGCTTCGACAGAATATCCAGCGTCTTTCATGCGATTCAATATCCTTGCTACGCTCTCCAGGGTATCAAGATGTGCACCGCCCCCTACTGTTCCCTCTAAGCCGGCACAGGGGTTATTGTGCAGGATAAAAGCAACCCGTCGCTCGGAGTTCGGTTTATATCTTAACGTTATCCATTTCTTCACCCTCTTCACTATCTTTTCCACCCGCTCTTCTATCTGCTTATGCTGCTCGGATTCGCTATCGCCATCACGTACGCCAATAATCAGCGGTTCGATTACGCCCTCTAATTCTGGCATCGCTACACTCCAGCCCACTTCCAGACTGCTTAATCCGTGAATATCCTGTCTCCATTCTTCTTCTGTATTGTTGTACGCCATCAGCGGATGGAATACCGGCACATCGAGTTTTTTTAGTTCATTTACCGAACTACCATCCTCTCCTGCCTTAAATACCGATTGTAGATTTATAAGTGCATCAATCCTGCCCTGGAAGAAAACATCAATGACTTCCGTGCTCGATATAGCGCCTAAATCTTTATCGCCCATACCATAGCAGAAAGCGGGAATTACATCAAACTCGTTTTCCAATTCGCGTATTAAAGCATCTATAACCCCAAGGTCTCTGTTCGCCCAGTAAGTACGAAAGAATAGAATGCCGACTTTGTGTCTGCTGCCAGTGGGCTTATACCATGCGAAATAGTCCTCGATGCTCTCAAAAGCGGTTTCGGCATCCGGATGGTATATCCCCTGCCACATCGTCTCTTTCGGGTGCTCGTATTCATAAGCCAGTCCAAGAACTTCTTTTCCCAGGTATCGCAGCATATTCTTTATGTTCTCAGCCCCGGCGTATACCTGGTAGGCATTGACCGTAGCAACCACCTCTAAGGGCACGTTAGAAAGCGACCAAAAGGTGGTATCATGCCCGAAAGAGACTGTTGGCACTGCTCTGTTCATGCGTTCGATTAGCTCTTCCCAATATCGCTCATTTGAGGGATGCAGGAGGATAAGGTCTGCATGCTCAAAAGATTTTATACACGCTTTTCGCTTCTCCGCTTCTTCCACATCGTGTGTTGACCACACGTTCAACTCGATCCCGAGCTCTTTACATGCGTTAATGAGCAATCCCATATCGCTGCCCCATGTAACTGCCGTTATCTTCATTTATCATACCCGCCCATATTTAATACATCTTATATTATAAAAAAATCAATTATTTATAAACTTTTATGATATTAAAAAATAGGTTATGGTTATTACAAATAGCGTTGCACCCGTGAGTAGGTAGAGTAGAGTAGAGCTCATAGCCACCTCCTCCAGGAAGCTGCTATGAGCCACCTCTCAGAACCGGACTTCCGGCTTTTCCCTCATCTGGCTCTTCAGAAGAACCTCGCCGCCCTTTAAAGGATCGGTTACGAGTTCAGTTTTGTTGCCATCCCTAACCCGCCTCTTTGTGCGGGGGAATCTGAAGAGCCTGAGGCAGTCTTCAGCCCCGCCTCCGCTATCGCCTTCGTCTTCTTGGGATTAGCTAACACCACATCCACTTACGCTTCTTCATCAATCTCATCCCTCAAATCTTCTCCCACTTCTTGAAGCACATCCAATAACACTCCATCTCAAAAGTTTGATTGCAATAATCTGTGCGTCCTCTTTTGTTAATACAAGCAAAGCGTCTTCATATTTTTCCATTTAAAACCCCTCCATTTTTTCTTTAGCTACTAGCTCTATCTTGGCTAATATCGCACGAATGGGCTTCCTTCTTCTCGCAATCCATTCTAAAAGCTTTGTCTTTGATTTAGTGAAGATGTCAATGTTTGGTTTGACCGTCTTTATCTCAAAGAAATATTCTACACCATCTCGCAACATGTAGAAATCAGCAATTCTTCCTTCTTTTTGCTGTTTACCATCTTTTGAAGAAGCCTTTAAAATAAGCCCCATATCATTTGCTACAATAAAAATAAAGGCATCCTCTTTCAGATACTCAGATACATTTTTGAATACCTCGACGACGCCTCGCTGATATTCTTTCTTCTTTGATCTTCCGTTTTGTCCCTTAGCGGCTGGACCTATTTCTAATTCATCCTGTCTTGGAAAACCGAACAATTCATAAGCATATCTGTGCTGTTCATGATAATCTATAATCCCAACGTAGGGTGGAGAGGTAAATACCCCATCTATCTTTAAATCTTCTGGTAATTTAATTTTTCTGGCGTCGCCCTGAATAATCTTAATAAATGCCCCCGTCCTTATCCTGTCAAAATCCTTCAATCGCTTTATTGTATCATAGGAGTAACGATTGAGGAACTTCAAAGCTTCATCAATAGGCGTGCAGTATCTCTTATGTTTTATACACCAGTAAGTCTCTCTCACAGGCTTTTTAGGTCGTGCCAGGTCATAGTGAGGGATAAGTCTTGCTGAACGGGCGGACCTTGAGAGAATAATTTTTAATATATCGTGATTTTTATAATCCTCTATTATTTCTCTTTCGACTACATGGATATTGTATTTTCTGGTTTTTACTTCCTGAATCAGCACATTGAAAAGAGCTAGTTCTATACCAAACTTTATCGCTGCGCTTTTGTTTGCTTCAAGCATATTAATACACCTCTGTTTTAGTATAAAATAAAATGCCCGCAACTACGAGAGAGAAATACCTTATAAAGTTCATGTATGCGTCCATGAAAAACCCCTAAGAATCTACGCTAAGCTGAGCAGAGGATGACATCGGTACACCGCGTGCATAGAGCCTTTACGAGCTGCCAGAACCAGTGCCCATCTAACTCTAGGTGAACCTTCTTTTGTTATTCTGCCGTTGTAACTTGTATCTTGCGAGGTTGATCCTGTGCCTTACCGGCTGTATATCTCAAAATTCGTTGTGAAAATCAAGCTCACCCGCCCATAGCGTAATAGTATGTATGGTGTCTTCTGCCTTTTGCTTTCAAATCAATCCAATAATCTCATCCCGCACGTAATTTACGAACTCATCCTGTGTCGCTTTACTGAAGATGGTCACGACTCCATTTCTCGTGACGCCTACTACCAGTCCCTGCCGCTTAGATTTCAATACGATATACCATATCTTTCCGTGCTTCAAATGGTCTACATACAGGGACGTATCACCCAATGCGGAACCATATAAAGACAGTTTTTTGACATTCGGGATGTCCACGTCATCGAAGAAAATCACCTTTGTGTCCTCGAAATTGCCCTCGTGGAACTGCACAAATCGCGCGGGTTCAATCCGCACTTCCACTATCTTACCGGCAGTTATGAATAGCATCTTGCTCAACTGATTGGCGATATTATTCGCACGTGTTTTCTTTTCCATAATCGTCAGGACAATCATACCGTTCTGCGCATCCGACTTGACGAAGAAGAAGAAGAAGAAAGGCGCTTCTGAAGTGCTTGGGACGTGTACTCGCTCGCCATGATGATAGACCTCCAGAAGCAGGTCCTGGACGAAAGTGCCAAACAGTGAATCTCCGACTAAACGCAGGTCTTTTATCTCAGTAACCAAACTTATATCCTCATCTTCCAATTTATCTTCTGATTTGAACCCTTTCAGCTTGTTAGCTATCGTATGCAGGTCTATCTCCTCACCTACCTGGAATAACTTCCCCGCAATCACCATGTGGTTCTCAATAAATCCCGTGTAGTTTAAATAACTACTTCCCGTCTGTAATTGTTTAGTGTGAGATACCAAATTTCATATCCGGAATGAAGATTTAAAATGATGAATGCCTTTTTGCTATTTGTGTAGTCTAACAGAGCCCAAAGAATGAATAGACAAATGTGCGGATTAACAGGCGTGTTTAACAACGAAAAATCAGTAGAACTCGCAATCACAGGTTTGGAAGTGCTGAAGACCCGTGAAACATCCTGTTTTTGGATATGCACCGAGAACGGCGAGTGGCTTTCGGAAGACATACAAGAATTGAGACAGATTGCGTGTGATAAGAAGAGTAAAAACTGCATTGCTTGCTGCTGTTCCTCCTCATGTTCCGGAAAAACAACACATTTAAAAGAAAGTTCAAGGTGCAGGTTCGTGGCTGATGCAGAAATATACAACTTGAATGAGCTAAAGGAGATATACAACTTAAAGGGAGAAAACAGCCATGAGCTGCTACTGCAATTAGCAGAAAACGCACGAATATCGCTTACATATCTCTCTTTTTTGAAAAGAACAGAAGGAGCTTTCGCATTTACGTATTGGATAAACGATGAATTGTACATAGCACACGATATATTGGGCCTAAAGCCCGTTTGGTTCGCGCATACCGATGGTTTTGCCTTTGCTTCTGAGCAGAAAGCAGTAGAAGCGATGGGCTACCCGCATGCAATCGCGCTTGACCCCAGGGTGTTCTTGAACTATAACATAAAAGAAGACCGGTTGATATTCGCTAAAATAGAGCTCTTTACCGTTGCGCATGAGATAAAGAAAGATAAGGAAGCGCTAAAAACAGAATTGTTGAACCTGCTGCGAGAAAGTATTTCAAGGCGGGTACCACAGGGTGAAAAGTTTGGCGTGCTCTTTTCCGGTGGCTTGGATTCTACGATTATCGCCTACCTCTGTAAGGCGTCAGGTGCGGATTTTGTCTGTTATACCGTGGCAGTGGAAGCGGTAGGGATGAAGAAGGCGGAGGATTTAAGATATGCGAAACGAGTTGCGGCTGATTTGGACTTGAATTTGAAGCTAAAAACCGTTCGGCTTGATGAACTGGCAGAATATCTAAAAGCAGTCGTTCCGCTGGTTGAGGACACAGATGTAGTCAAAGTAGGTGTTGCGCTACCCATGTACGTTGCGTGTGAAGCGGCGAAAGAAGACGGTATCAGAACTGTATTTTCAGGACTCGGTGCCGAGGAGCTATTCGCAGGATACGAACGTCATAAACGAGTGCGAAGAGAAGATTTGAATACGGAATGTTTAACCGGTCTGTTGTTGATGCACGATCGAGACCTTTATCGGGATTACCTGACGGCGAACTCGCACGGTATTTCGTTACGAGTACCATTTCTGGATTTGCACCTCGTGAATTACGCATTGAAGCTGCCGGCATCGTATAAATTAACCGATGCCGAAGATAAACTGATTTTAAGAGAACTCGCAAAGGATCAGGGACTGACAGTAGTAGCAACTCGTAAGAAACGGGCAGCACAATACGGCTCAAATACCATTAAAGCGATAGAAAAGCTTGCGAAACTGAGCGGGTACCGGTACAAGAGAGATTACCTCCGGACGTTTTTACCCTCTCGAAATATAAAATTGGGCTGCCTCTTCAGTTCCGGTAAGGATAGTACTTACGCACTCTGGCTCATGCGAAAGGCGGGCTATCCTGTGGAATGTTTAATCACATTGAAAAGCCGTAATCCGGTATCTTATATGTTCCATACACCTGCGGTAGAGCTTGTGGAGCAGCAAGCGGAAGCGATAGGCTTGCCTCTTGTTATGAAACAGACAGAGGGTGAGAAAGAGAAGGAACTGGATGACTTGCAAGCTGCTTTACTGGAAGCTAAGGAGACTTACGGTATAGAAGGCGTTATAACCGGTGCTTTATGGAGTAATTACCAGAGAGAGCGAATCGAACGGGTTGCTACGGAAGAGAACCTGAAGTTGTTCTCGCCTTTGTGGCATATCAATCAGGAGACGGAGATGCGGCTTGTGGTGTCTAATTTCGAGGTGATCTTTTCTGGTGTCAGTGCTTATGGTCTGGACAAGAGCTGGCTGGGACGGAGGATAACCGGGGAGGATGTGGATAGGTTGGTTGAGTTGGCTAAAAGGTGTAAATTAAATATAGCCGGTGAAGGGGGCGAATTTGAATCTCTGGTGCTGGACGGACCGATGTTCCGTAAAAGGCTGGTTATTGTAGAGAGCGAGATAGTGGAGGAGGATGAGAATACTGCGAGGTTGATAGTGAACGAAGTGAGGTTGGAGGGGAAGGAAATATGACCACAGTTTTTACAATGATACACGAAGCCAAGTTGTCCACCAACTTCGTAATACAACTCCGAGCTACCGCAAATAGGACAAACTTTTGCTGTCTTCTCTTCCATGGTCCGATTCCTATTCCTGATACGATTTACAATAAAAAACGTGGTAATCTTATATAGCGCGTGTATTTATAAATAGCGGGGAAGAAGCCAATGGAGAAAGACAAAAACGAGAGGGAAAAAAAGGAAAAGGAAAAGAGAGATTACGAAGAGGGCTTGAAGAAGACCGTGACGCCATTTCTATTTGGCGTTCTCGCTGGCATTATCTGCTTCTCTATACTCGTAGCTTCACCGCTGCTCACAGTAACAGAAAACGGAATGACAAAAAACTCCCTGGATCGCGGTGTCGTCCCGGCTAATTTGTTAGATATGTTAGCGACCAAAGGTCTCCCGGTCACCGAAAATGCAACAGTTAATAAGAACGCAGGCACGGACAAATGGCTGATAAATAACGCAGGGGGCGAGAATATCTGTATTATTACGGAAGACACCAAAACGCTAAAAGTATACACAAATCTAAAGTCCTCAGATTGGTTGTTCATTGCAATCCTTATAGTCATGACACAGAAATTTGCATACCCGTTCATGCACACTAAGATAGAAGGAGTAAAGGATTGGTTTTATATCGCGTTTATGACGCTCTGCTCCTGGTTCATCGCATTTACGTTGTTATTGTCCCTCGCGTTTTAACCGATATTTGGCAGAGAGGGGGGGGGAAAAACTACTGCGTGTTCTGCGTCTGGATGATATGCGTAGCGGCAATGGCGAGTGCATCTGTGACATCATCGGGCTTCGGCGTCTCTTCCAGAGAGAGAAGCTCTGTTATACTACTCGCCACTTCACTCTTTGTCGCCCGCCCATAGCCTGTTATGATACTCTTCACCTCTGAAGTGTTATATTCGTATGTAGCCAGTCCCGATACAGCAGCAGCTAAGAGGCAGACTCCTCGTGCTTGACCAACGCTTAATGCGGTCTTCACGTTAATATTGAGAAATATCATCTCAATTGCCATAACATCCGGTGTCGTACTTTTTATCACAGCAAGCAAAGCTTCGTATATCGTCATCAATCGCTCCGCTCGTGATTGCTGTGGAGTCGTTTTTATACAGCCGAAATTAACAGGTTCTAACGCTCCTGTCCTTAACTCAACCACACCCCAGCCCGTAATTGCCGTTCCCGGGTCTATCCCGATTACTCGTACCATGATAAGTTATCCTAACATCTTAGTCATACAGCCCGCAATCAGTCCACCGATGGCATCGTCCATGAACACGCCCAGCAGACGCAATATACCAGGTTTCCTTGTGTCATAATAGAAGAAATTAAAAAGAGCCTTTTTCCCGCCTATATATTCCGCGATGTCAATGCCTATAAGCTCGTCAGCCATGATACTTGCTGCATCGGTCGCTCCCAGTTTGCCCACCCTGCCCTTCTGTATCTCTTCCTCGTCCAAATGAAGTGCCGCTGCCAGTAGCAATGTCACGTTAACATCCGAGCTCTCTTTCTTTATCAGCTCTTCTAACCTCCTCCGCTGCTCCGTTCTATCGGCTTCTTCGCCCTCTGCCGGAACGTAGAGCTCGAGCGCTGCGGATACCATATCGTCCAGGAATATTCCGCGTTCCTCTAACCTGGTAAGTATATGCCGATCTGCTGTCAAAGCATCGTGATACACAAGAGCTTCTCTCATTCCTTCTCTTACCACTTCATACAGCGTACTGCCTAATTCCGTTGCTTTACCTGCAAATATCGTCTCCTCTGCTTCTGTTTCAGTTCTATGACATGCAACCACCACGGAATCGGTCGCATCGCCTGTGAACAGGTCCCCGTTTTCGTCATGCACGTCAAGGTCGTAGCAAGCGGCGGTCTTCGCTTCTGTCGCTACTATTATCACGTTCGCCATTGCCGACTGCGACAGGTTCTTATCTATCAGCAGGATGATGTTTATCGTGGAAGACGTCTTTGATGGCGGGTTTGATTTTCCCGCAGTTATGATAGCAGTAACATCGCCTCTTTCTATTATTCGTGCGTCATTCATCCCTACCGCAGTCATCAAGCCCACGAGTTCCGCGCCAGCTAGATCATGCTCCTTGAGGAAAGACTCGAACTGTTCAACTGCGTTACCTTTGAAATCTGTCGCTACTGTTAGATTTAATATTGCTCGCGCTGTTCTGTAACCGCCATTGTAGAATGCGGAACTAAGCACTTTGAAATCGCCGTGCACTATTATATGCTCATCTGTCTTTTCTATTTTCATCTTGTAAATAGTTAAATGATGGGACAAAAGAAAATGCACTGGTCTGTAGCAATCGCGGAGGAGATAGTAAAGCAACGGAAAGAGAAAAAGCATGTAGTTGCTACCGGAATTACACCCTCCGGCGATATTCACGTGGGTAACCTGCGGGAGATAATAATAGGTGATGAGATACATTCCGCACTTCGGGAACTGGGCGTGGATGCACGGCTCATCTACGTCGCTGATACGTTCGACCCGCTACGGCGGAGATACGCTTTCCTGCCTTTGGAATACGAAACGCAGGTGGGCAAGCCTCTTTCGGAAATCCCGGACCCTGAAGGCTGCCATTCGTCCTATGCCGAGCACTACTTGCAACCGTTCCTCGATTCGCTAGATAAATTAGGCATAGAACTCGATATTTTTAGAGCCGATGAGCTGTACAGGTCTGGCCATTACGTGGACGTGATAAAAGAAGCGATTTTGAGAAGAGACGATTTGGCACGGATTTTAAAGGACGTTTCGGGCAGACAAATGCCGGAGCACTGGTCACCGTTCAGTCCACGCTGTAACGCCTGTGGCAGAATCACAGCCGCAATTGTACAGGGCTACGACCTAACTAAGGCGGAAGCGTATTACGAATGTGAATGCGGAAACACTGGTGCTGCTTCGTTCAAAGGTGGTGGTAAATTGGCATGGCGTGTGGACTGGGCAGCGAGATGGAAACTCCTCGGTGTTACAATCGAGCCGTTTGGCAAGGATCACGCTGCACCCGGCGGGTCTTTCGATTCCGGGAAGAAGATTTCCACGGAGATATACAATTATGAAGTGCCATATCCTATCCCTTTTGAGCATATCCTATTAAAGACGAAGGATGAGAACGGTACGAAGGCGAAAATAACGGCGATGTCTTCGTCCCGGGGAACGAACATCCCGGTGCATACGATGTTAGAAACCGTACCACCTGAGATTTTAAAGCACGTCATATCGCGAGTGAAACCAGATAAGCATATAGAATTAGACCCGTCGTTACCCTTACTCCACCTGATCGCTGAGTACGAGCGAGAGATAGGAGGAATAGGCAAAGGAGTTGCAGCAGAAATACCGTTCCGGCATCTATTAACACTTGTGCAGATAGCACGAGATGACTTCCCGAAACTGCTCGAAGTAACCAAACGGAGCGGATATGTGGTACCAGAAACCGAAGAAGAAGAGGAAGAACTGCGTAAAAAGGCGGTATATGTAGAGAATTGGCTGCGGAACTATGCACCGCCCAGTTTGAAGTTCGAATTGCAGGTAGAATTCCCGACAGAGGCGATAAATAGTTTGTCCGCGGCGCAGAAGAAGGCATTGTCGCTCATGGCATGGGGAATAGCAGGCGGTACGAATCTGAGTGCTTCTGAGTGGCATGATAAGATATACGAAGTTGCTTCCGCGACAAACGAGGAAGCGAAAGAGATCTTTAAGGCAATTTATATCGCATTGCTGAAGAAGCCGTCAGGACCGCGTGCTGGGTGGCTGCTGGCATCGCTGGATACTGAATTCCTGTCCAAAAGGTTTGAAGCAGCGGGAAGATCCACAACGGCTCAAAATTGACCTTTGGACTTCCTTCTCACGAGGTACAGTCCCGCAATCAATCCTAAAACTGCTAATACCGCTTCAAACCCCGCTGGCTCTGGCGTAGCAGTCGTCGTAGCATTGAACGATTCAGATAGACCACAGTGAATAATTTCCGTAGCATTCACTATCCTCGGACCCTCTCGGGACATGATGTCTGCATCTATGGTGTATACTCTACCATTTTTAACGGCACCCACCACTTTCAGTCGCGTCTCATTCATTATATCGTCATAGGGCTTCCTGCCCGCTACGCCATGTCCAATCGAGACAATAATCACATCAGGATTACGGTCTATTAACTCTTCCAGACTCACCGTAACCCAGCCCTTTCTGTCGGAGAAGGCATTCTCGCCACCTGCTATTTCTAACAACTCGTTCTGAACTGTGCCCTTAGCTGCAACCCATAGTGGGTCATACCATGTAACAAGTGCAACTTTCGGGCACTTCTTCACATTTAGTGTCTGGTCTTTTATCGCTTCTAATCTCCATTTTATATCGCTGACCACCGCAGAAGCATTCTCCTCTTCGCCTGTTACTCGTCCCACCAATTTTATATCCACCAGGATTGCACTTACGCTCTTCGGATTCAGTACCACCACGGGTATTCCCAGCTCTGACAACCGTTCAACTGTTTTTTTACCGCTCTGGCTGCTACCCAGAACAAAGTCAGGCATTAAGGCTACCACTTTCTCGATGCTCACTGTGGAAAAACCACCAATCTTGGGACGTGCTTCCGCTTCTGCTGGATAATTATCGTACTCGGTCACGCCAACGACCCGGTCACCGGCACCAATAGCGAACAGTATTTCAGTATTGGCAGGAGATAACGATATAATTCGTTCTGGAACACCGTGGATGGTTACATTCCTGCCAAAGTCGTCAGTTACTGTGAGCACTTCTGCACCTGCTGCCTGAGACGAGAGAACTACCATAAAAACGATGATCAGCACTGCGATTGTACATCTATTTGTGTTCATCCTTTTTGCTACTCCTGCATGTTTATCTATTTGCTCCATTTAAAAGCGTTTTCTTTTTGATAACAATTATAACCCTGAATGGTTAGGTTAGTCTGGGATAGCGATGAAGCTGAAGTAGATATGCACCATCAAACTTTGAAAAAGTTTAATCAAACCGCTTCCGCAGTCGGCTCCAAATCCATGCTCGGCAACATGTTTATTTATGTACCACTCGCCCTTCGTTCGCTTCCTCAAACATGGTCTCTATTAACCAGCGATTACTGTAATTCTCGATAATCTGCTCGGGCAACGCGTTAAAGGCATTCGTCAAGCAGATGAACATTTCTTCCTTCTCATTCCCGTCTAATACCTCTATTCCCGCCTTGTAACCCTCTATCCTGTATTTCCTCCTCCTGCCCTTCCCAACAGCCTCTATCTCCTGTATTATTTCTTTTGCCTTTTTGACCATTTCCTGTAACGGAGGTGCGTCAGCGTCATTTATCGGCTGCACCTCGAAGTAAATGGGTATTCGATACACGACATCGTAGATCACAAACAGTTTATAGCCTCTCACGTTCTCTTTCGTCTGATAATCGAAGACTTCCTCAGCTCCTTCGTAAGTCAGCCCATCTACACGAATTTTACTGCTATCGCACGCTGCGATCCCCCCCCAGCCACGAATCCGGGGATTACCAGCCACTGGATGATGGATGATAGCCTGGTGGGCTTTTCGCAGCTCTTCGTCCATGCCGTATGCGTTTTTGAAGCCGAGTGTTATCTTGACGATATACGCGAGACTGATTTGCAGCGGTGTATAGACGCAGTTGCTCCTTTTTTCCACTTTCATGTCTTCCAGAATGTTTACGATGCCCAATCCGTAGAGGACATAGACATAGAGCATGAGATTGAATCCAGCCCATTTGGTGGTGGTGCGCCGTATTTTCTTATTAATTCGAGTGAATTTCAGCGATTCCATCTCGCTACTCATTCTGGGGAAGTGGCGGTGTAATCTTGCCCGTCATATTTCCTCAGTTCTTCGTTCTCGCTGAGCCGGATAGTGCGCGGGCTTTCTCTTTGATGTGATTCACAACCATGCTATGGCTAAAGCAGGTTAGATTTATATAGTCTATGTAAATTTCATATTGAGTGCACCTTCCGCGATTTTTAATGGTAAATAGGACTAAGCTATTTATGTGAGGAAACTACTTTGGATTTTAGAGTAAGCAATAAAGATATAGGTAAGATAAAAAGTCCATTGGATACTATTGCGAGAAAAGGAGGAGAAAAATGATCGAAAGTTTTATTCGTCCAGAGTCGTGGATAAACGAAGTACTTCGGATTAATTC
>JBAQFZ010000067.1:0-2118 GCA_049287525.1 Halobacteriota archaeon
GGCCAACGCCTCAAGATTCAGATTTGGACAGCATTGATTGCGATCTTGCTTTTGAAGTACCTGGAAATCCGGTCTCGCTATAACTGGTCCTTGAGCAATCTGGTGGCGCTGCTGCGGCTCAACCTATAGAGCCGCCGCCTGTGATACAGGAAGGTGAGCAATTAGCGTTGAGCCTTGTTTAATTGGACAGCATATGATTAATAAAAATGACAACCTGGTTTTGAGAACACGGAAAATCTTGTCCAATATGCCTGGAGAGGTATGGATATTTCTATGATTTCAGATTATTTTGGACAGCAGTGATGCTCAATCCAAAAAATCACTAATAAAGATTACAGATTGGACTATTTGATAAAAATCACTAAGAATATAGCATGGTCTTTTGGAAGTGAGCATGACCAATCGAGAGGGGTAGATGAAATATTGCTGGGCTATGCAAATAACCAACTTAGATAATTCCCCTGAAGAAAAGAGGCAGCATGAACGATCACAAAAAAGATAAATCTAGTTCAGGGTGTTCAATTTCTTTTAGAACCTTTTCAATCTTAACTTTCGTACTATCTGTAACCATATCTTTCTAATTTTTACAGTTATCAACATCAACCCGCACCATTTAGCGCTTCCTGAAATTTAATATATAACCTTTCACCTTATTATCATCATGAATTAACTCAGTATGAATTTTCCTTTCATATTTGAAACCGGCTATTTCAATTTCCTTTTTAATTTCTTGGTTCGAGGTGACGTCTGTATGCGTAACAAGATGAGTCGGATAAACTGAAACGAGAGCATTCCCCTTCGCAATTCTCCTGATAGTTCCATATAGTTTCATCCTATCTTTTACAGTGCTGCTCTCATTCTTGCCCACTAAATGTATGACATCATAACACAAAACTACATCAACCGTATCCTCACCTAAAGGAATTCGCGTTTCCTCATTTATTAGTTCAACATTAATTATCTCCTTCTCTTCTAATTTCCTCTTTAGCTTATCTAAAACATTTTTATCTTTATCCAAGGCATACACTTTAGCGTTTGCACCTACTACCTTCGAGGCGGGAATTGTATAATGGCCTTCACCACATCCGAAATCTAACACAGCCTGACCTTTTTTAATGCCAATTCCTTCTAAAAACTTTTCACCATCCTGCTCTATCCATTTCTTAACATCGTCTTCCATCTTAACGACGCTCTTCACAAGGCCAGTTTTAAAATATACATTAAGACACTCTTGTCCAAAACAAGCTTTAGATAAGCTCCGACCGGGGTACAATAAGGTTGGTAAAAAACGTTACCCGAGGAGGTCGGAGCACGGACATGAATAAATATAGCAGCATTTTCAGCCAATTGCTATCCCTTTTCCCTCGTCTGGGGTTTGAACGACTCGTCCGACAAACCGGCACCGAATATGGCGCCAAAGGTTTTTCCGGTTGGGGACATTATGTGGCCATGCTTTTCTGCCAACTGGGACAAGCCCATTCTCTGCGGGAGATCTGCAACGGTCTGGCCTCATGTTTCGGGAAACTCCGGCATTTAGGGATCACCCGAGGCCCGAAACGATCGACCTTGGCCTATGCCAATGAACACCGGTCGTGGGAGTTGTTCCAGAAGGTTTTCTATGCGCTGTTGAGCCGATGCCGGGGGGAGTTTTTGGGGAAAAGGAAGTTTCGGTTCAAGAACAAGCTCCTGAGTTTTGACGCGACGGTGATCGAGCTGTGTGCGAGTCTTTTTGACTGGGCGAAGTTTCGCCGGACCAAGGGGGCGGTGAAGCTTAATTTGCTCCTGGACCACGAAGGGTATCTTCCTCAGTATGCGCATATCACGGAGGGGAAGGTTCACGAGGTGAATATCCTCAAAAAGCTTCGTTTTTCCTCTGGGGCATTGTGGTCTTCGACCGGGGGTTGGTGGATTATCAGCTTTTTGACGAGTGGACGGAAGAGGGGGTGTATTTTGTGACACGCCTGAAGGACAACGCCACCTACCGAGTCGTTAAAAGGCTTCCGCTGCCCGAGAATCGGAATATCCTCAAGGATGAGATCATCCGTCTCACGGGAATCAAGGCTAGAAAACACTGTTCTTGTCGTCTCCGAAGGATCGAGGTCTTAGACAAGGAGAAGG
>JBAQFZ010000068.1:0-6868 GCA_049287525.1 Halobacteriota archaeon
TTGAATGCATGGGGCTGAAACTGGATATGCTCACCTTATACAACATTTACCTTGGCCAAGGATGCGATCCAAATGTCAAACGAGAGAGGTTGATGGAACGATGGGTTACTTAACCGAACACGCATGGGACGCTATCAGGTCATCAGATTCAATTGCGAAAAGGAGCCCTTCGATGATGTCAGGGTAAGGAAGGCGTTTAACTATGCAATTGACAGGGAACTTATGATTCATACGCTCTTTGCTGACATTCCTGAGCCGGCTTATCGCATAACAGACGCAAGATTCAAGTGGGGTCCTGCTAACATCGACGAGAGGTACTACCAATATGATTTGAATAAGGCGAAACAGCTTCTGGCTGAAGCCGGCTGGACCGATACGGATGGTGATGGGCTCCTGGACAAAGATGGGAAGCCTTTTACCTGTGAGCTTATAGTCCCTGCGGGCGAGGCGAATGCCGATGTCGTAGCTCCCTTTATGCAATCTGAATTAAAGAACCTTGGTATTCAGATGAATATTATCACGCTTGAAAGCGGCGCTGCGGGAAAAAGGCGAGACGATGGGAGATATGATCTGTATGTGCATCACAGCGGTTGTTTACCCTCAATCGCAGGATACATAGAAATAGGCGGAAACTATCATGCGGGCGGATGGCCACATGGTTACCAGAACGATACGCTGGACAAACTGATAGAGAAAGCATGGATTACTCCTGATGAAGCTGAGTGGAGAGCACTCTGCGACCAGATATGGGAGATATTGCACGTAGAAGCTCCATGTATTCCACTCTATGACATTACGAAGCCAGTGGTATTCAGGAAGAACGTGCACGGCTTTAAGTTCGGACCGACGATGTTCGAGATGGATTTAAGTGATGTGGAGATAGTGTAGATTCCACGGTGTAGTAGCGATGATAAAGTACATAGCCAGAAGATTGATGATAGCCGCGTTGATAATGCTTGGGGCTTCATTAATCTCCTTTTCTCTCATTTATTTTGCACCAGGCAACCCTGCCGTAGCCATAATCGGGGCGGAAACTGGAGAAGAGCCTGCTATTGAAGAAATCGAATTCTTCTTTCAAGAACATGGTTTAAATGACCCTTTTGTTGTACAATGTGCGCAATGGTTGTATATGATTACACACGGCGACCTTGGAACTTCTTTCAGAACCGGAGAGCCAGTTCTGGTGGAATTTATTGACAGGTTTCCAGCAACGCTTGAACTGGCAATAGCTGCGATGTTCATAGCGATACTCATATCAATTCCATTGGGAACCCTCGCGGCGATGAAACAAAACTCTGCTTTGGACCATGGCAGCAGGTTTGTAGCACTGTGGGGAGTATCTATGCCGAATTTCTGGCTGGGTTTGATTTTAATCTTGTTCTTTTCTGTCAGACTCGGTTGGTTTCCCTGTTTTGGCTATGGTAGCATAGAATATCTAATACTGCCAGCCATTACACTTGGGACCAGTATGACCGCATCCCTCATGCGATTGATGCGTGCAAGCATGCTCGAAGTTTTGCGTCAGGACTATATCAGAACGGCAAGAGCCAAGGGTTTGAAGGAAAGGCTTGTGATATGGAAGCACGGCTTTAAGAACGCACTAATTCCAGTAGTAACAGTTATGGGCATGCAGGTTGGTCATTTATTGGCTGGTGCTGTAATAATTGAGACAATATTTGCATGGCCCGGAGTAGGCAAATTCCTGGTCGATGGGATATACGCTCGAGACTATCCTGTAATTCAGGGTTTTGTTTTGATTATTGCATTGTTCTTTGTTTTATCAAATTTGGCTGTGGATATTTTGTACACCTATTTAGACCCGAGAATAAGATATGATGTAGAGAAGGGGATGAGATGAAATGATGTCAATCGTTCAACAACTTAAAAAAGACAAACTATCAATGATTGGAGCGATAATTATCTTCTTTCTTGCTGTTATTGCAATATTCGCTCCGCATATAACTCCATACAATCCAATAGAGTTGGATTTAGAGGACCGCTTATCACCCCCATGTGGGAATCATCTGATGGGTACCGATAACCTTGGAAGGGATGTTTTAAGCAGAATCGTCTACGGGACAAGGGTCTCGCTGAGCATGGCAACAGTTGTTGTTCTGATTGTTATGCTTTTGGGTATAGCGATGGGAACCACTGCCGGATACTTTGGCGGTATTATTGATGGAACAATAATGCGGATGGTTGATGTTTTATTAGCATTTCCAAATATAATTCTGGCATTAGTTATTGCAGGTATTCTTGGTCCATCTCTCACCAATGTTATGATTGCTCTCGGTGCTATATGGTGGGTAGGTTACGCAAGGATAATTCGTGGCTCTGTTTTGTCTGTGAAAGAAAAAGAGTTTGTTGAGGCTACGAGAGTGATGGGCTGTGGCGACACATATATCGCCATTCGTCACATACTGCCAAATGTTCTATCTCCAGTAATAGTTCTCGCAACTCTGGATATGGGTCATATCATACTTTCAATTGCAGCGTTGAGTTTTCTCGGATTGGGTGCGCAACCACCGATACCTGAGTGGGGTACGATGCTCAATGAAGGAAGACCCTTTATGGAGACCGCTCCTCATTTAATGATTTGCCCTGGATTGATGATCATGATTGTAGTGTTAGCGTTCAACTTCCTGGGTGATGGGCTGCGGGATGTACTGGATCCGAGGATGAAGGAGGTGATGATGAAATGACATTGTTACGCATAAAGGATTTAAAAGCCTATTTTTCCACGGAAGACGGCGTTGTGAAAGCGGTGGATGGAGTTAACCTGGAAATAGGAGAGAATGAAACACTCGGATTAATCGGTGAGACGGGATGCGGTAAAACAGTATTAGGGCTCTCGATTCTTCGTCTGCTCTCTGAGAACACAAAAGTTGAGGGTAAAATTTTATATAAGGGAAGAGATTTGCTCACACTCAATGAGGATGAGATAAGGAAGATAAGGGGAAAAGAGATAGCGATGATCTTTCAAAATCCATTGACCTCGATGAATCCGGTTCTTACAATAGGAACACAAATTTCTGAGCCCTTTGAATTGCATCAGGGCTTAAAAAAGAGAGATGCAATACAAAAAGTGATTGCGATATTAAAGTTGGTGCGAATACCGTCGCCATCAGAAAGAGTAAATGAGTATCCTCACGAATTCAGTGGTGGAATGAGACAGAGGGCGATGATTGCGATGGGACTTGCTTGTGAGCCTTCTTTAATCATTGCAGACGAGCCGACTAAAGGTTTGGATGTCACGATACAAGCACAGGTTGTAGACCTGATGAAAGAACTAACGACAAACTCCAAAACTTCTATGCTGCTGATAACTCACGACCTCGGTGTAGCTGCTGAGTTATGCGATAACATTGCAGTAATGTATCCTGGTGAAATCGTCGAATACGCAGATATTAAGGAATTCTTCAAGAATCCAAAACATCCCTATGCACAGGGGTTTCTTGGTTCTCTTCCAGGCAGGGGTTTAACGCCAATGAATGGTATGAGTCCATCTTTAATTAATCTTCCAGGAGGATGCAAGTTCCATCCAAGATGTTCATTCACAAGAGAGAAGTGCAAGAGTAAGCGACCAGAAATGATTGAAATCGGAGAAAAACATTTTGTGAGGTGTTTCTTGTATGATTGAAGTTGAAAACGTAAAGAAATATTTTTCATCTGGAATATTCCGCAAAAAATATATAAGAGCAGTAGATGGAATAAATTTTGAGATCAAAAGAGGCGAAACCCTCGGCTTAGTTGGTGAGAGCGGGTGTGGCAAAACAACAGTTGGTAGATTGATTCTACGACTCATCGAGCCCACCGAAGGCAAAATCTTTTTTAAAAACACGAATATTCTTGAACTCAACAAGAAGGATTTACGAAGGTTAAGACCCAAAATGCAGATAATATTTCAGGACCCCGATTCATCGCTAGACCCCAGAATGAAAATAGGTGATAGCATTGCTGAGCCGTTAAAGCTATACAAAATCGTTAACAAAAATGAAATAGAAGAAAAAGTCTTAGAATTAATAGAGATGGTTGGATTAAATCCTGAACATGTAAATCGCTATCCGCATGAACTCAGCGGTGGACAGAATCAAAGGGCGGTGATTGCAAGGATTCTTGCCATAACCCCTGAGTTCATAGTTGCCGACGAACCGACTTCTTCTTTGGATGTTAATGTGCAAGCGCAGATGCTCTTTCTATTGAAAAAAGTACGAGAAAAGTTTGGGCTTACCTGTTTATTTATTTCCCATGACCTGGAAGTGATAAAAGTTATGACCGATAAAATCGCAGTGATGTATCTCGGGAAGCTGGTTGAGCTCGGGAAAACCAGCGATATATTCAATGGTGCGAAACACCCGTACACGCAGGCATTATTGTCTGCGATTCCTGTTCCAGACCCCGAGGCTAAACGGGAAAAAATTGTGTTAGGGGGCGAACTTCCAAATCCAATCAATCCCCCATCCGGCTGCAGATTCCATACCCGGTGTCCTTACCGCGAACGGATATGTGAGGTTGAAGAGCCAATGCTGATCGAGATTGAAGATGGACACCAGGTAGCCTGTCACCTGAATCGTTAATACCTTTTCAGCTAATGCTATTAATACAATATGATAGAAGTCGAAAAATTAGTGAAAAAATTTGGAGATGTAACAGCAGTAGATGGGATCTGTTTCAAAGTAAGAAAGGGTGAGATATTTGGCTTTTTAGGACCCAACGGTGCGGGTAAAACCACAACAATCAATATACTGGTAGGTCTATCGCTTCCCACTTCTGGAACTGCAAAGATAGCAGGACTCGATGTGACAAAACATCCAATAGGAATAAGAAAAAAACTTGGCATAGCAGCCCAGGATGCATACTTCGACCACCATCTGAGCATCAAAGACAATCTTTTCTATCACGGGTTGTTGTATGGTCTGCCCAGAAAAGAACTCAAAAAAAGAGTGGATACCGCTTTACAGTGGAGCAAACTTGAAAGATACCGGAATAAAAAATTTCACCAATTGTCTGGCGGGATGCAAAGAAGGCTTGTTGTTGCAAGATCTATGTTATCAAACCCGGAGATACTATTATTGGATGAACCTACAACAGGTCTCGACCCACAAACCAGAAGGCAGGTTTGGGAGTTCATAAAGAATCTGAAAGAGGCAGGAAAAACTGTTCTCCTGACAACCCATTACATGGAAGAGGCAGATATTCTTTGCGATAGGATTGCTATTATTGACCATGGCAGGATTATAGCCAGCGGAACACCGGATGAACTAAAAAAGATGCTGGATAAAAATATTGTAATTGATATAACTTTAAACCCAGGAGTCGCAGGCGACCACATCAAAAGAGACCTAAGCAATATCCCGGGTGTTAATTATGTGAAAATGGAAAGTAATAGAATAAAGATTGGAGTGGCTGATGATGCAATCGTAGAACAGGTATTAAAAAGCCTTATTATAAGAACTAAAATCAGTGAAATTAATATTATCCGTCCAACGCTTGACGATGTTTTTCTGCATCTAACCGGTAGGGAGATACGATGAGATAGATGATTGCAAGGGTGATAAAAGCTATGCTTGCGGTGTGGGAACGCGAGATGTATGAATATATAAGCAATCTGCATGTAAATACCCTGCGTCTTGCAGTAGAGCCGTTGCTCTTCATTTTTATCTTTGGAATGGGACTTGGCAAGCGTGTAGTGATTGGAGACGTAAATTATTTGTATTTCCTGGCACCGGGCATACTGTTTATGGTTGCAGTAAACAATAGTTATATGACGATATCAATGCGGCTCATGATTGCACGAGATTGGGACAAAACATTGATTACTGCACTCAGTGCTCCAATAAAACCATTTGAAATTGTCCTTGGCTACGTGCTTGCTGGAGTGACTCAAGCACTGGCGGCATGCGCTCTATTTATTATTTTAATGAATTATTTTTTAGGAGTACCTTTTGGTTCCGTTTCTCTGATAGTATTACTTATTATAGTAACGGCAGCATTTTTCTCTTCCCTCGGAGTAGCTATCTCAATGGTGCTGGATAATCCACACCATCTAATGGTTGTCACATCACTTGTTGTCATGCCCATGAGTTTTTTCTGTGGAATATTTATACCTGTTACTGATCTTCCGAACTGGGTGCAGCCCGTTATAGAGGCAATTCCTCTCACCGTGGCGGTACAAGCAGCCAGAGCGATTACATTATCTACTGGCAACCCTTATCTATGGCAAAATCTGGCGTATATTATCGCATTTACAATCGCCATGTTTTTGATCGGGTTGCATCTTTTCAAGAAAAAAGTAATCACTTGAATTGAAGATTAGGCATATTCCTTGCAAATGCAGCTATGGAGTTAGGCTTACTGAGATATATCAGCAAGCCATTGGAACCCATGATGAAGGCTGCTAAGCTCTCTATGGAAGACTGAGGGTGGTCAAGGAAGAGGACCGGGTGAATGCAGACTTTGAACCTTAACTCCGTCTGAATAGGGAATAGATCTAATCAGATTATCCCATAATATCCCATCTTTTGCCAATCAAACATAAATGAAAACCGATACATACCTTTATACTAGCATATTCCCTATATGAGGAATATGGGTCGTGCCCCAATTTTGTAGAAAAGTTTATATACCCCTCGTTTCAATAGTAAATGTTAAGGGATTGGCGAAATGGGAGAAGTAAACGCAGACGATTTCTTTTGTCCAAACGAGGCGTGCCCAGATTACGGAAAGAAAGGGAAGGGGAATATCAGGGTAAAGGAATATTATGGCAAGCAGAATACGTTTTGGTTGCTCAATAACGGGGTTCTGCCCCGTTGACCCCGAAATCGCGGGCTCTGCCCGCGTTCCCGCATGTGGGGCTCTGCCCCACGAC
>JBAQFZ010000069.1:0-8719 GCA_049287525.1 Halobacteriota archaeon
AAATATGTTGTAGTCACTAATCCCGAGGGGGACGTCACAGCATCGAAATTGTCCATTCCCTCAATGGAACAAAGGCAAATTATGGATGTGTTAGGGGTGGAGTATATAAAGTCTGAAACTTAGGTTACTATGTTATTTATAATATAATCTATAATAAAGCGCCGTGTTCATCTATCTCGCCTGCTTTTATCCGCGTTGATGAAATCGTCTCACCATCCACCGCTTTTGCATGCTCTACTTTTACTATCTTTATAGGCTTCTTGCCTCGCGCTTGCCTGAGTTCGTTTATCTGCAACGCCACTTCGTACGTCTCCGGTGATATAACGATATAATCAATGTTTTCCTCGTCTATGGTGATGCCATACCTGTCGTTTAATTCTTCTATCATTACAGTCACGCCATATTCGTTATACATGTATTGAGTGATGTTTTTTGCCCGTACATGGTAAGGACGCACTTCTCTGCTACGAGTAGCTCGAGCCATTTTATCTGACGTCACACCTATGACTATTTCGCCGCCATCGCTCAACTCGTATACTCGTTTCAACAGTTTCTTATGCCCGTCATGCAACGGGTCAAAAGTACCGCCTATTGCTACTTTCATATCTACTCTACTTCTGACGAGGCAATATATTTTTACGGTGTTATAATTAAACTTCCCGCGGGCAAAAATAATCCCGCGTTTTTATCTTCTGAATTTGTGGATGCAAAAAGGTAAGGGGAAGAAATATAACAACAGGATACTTGCTATTAGGTTATGGAGATGCACAAAATGGGAGAAGAATTGTTGATGATTCCGGGTCCGGTGCCGGTATTGCCACGGATTCTGGAAGCGATGTCAAAGCCGATGATATTTCACAGAGGAGACGACTTCGGCACGATGTACTGTGAGATAGTAGAACGGCTAAGGGATGTGTTCAAGACGAGAAACGACCCTTTCGTATTAAGCGGTTCGGGAACGTGTGCCATGGAAGCCGCAATCGGCAATCTCGCGGGTAACGACACGGAAATAGTGTGCATAGCAAATGGCAAATTTGGCGAACGATTCGCTAAAATTGCTGATAGATATACCGAGCACGTAAAAGCACTGAACTTCACATGGGGCACGTCAATAGACTCAGATGCGGTAAAAGCTGCTTTAGAATCCAACCCGGATGTGATTACCATGGTACATAACGAAACATCCACGGGCATTCTCAACCCGGCGGGGGAAGTGGGCAAACTTGCGAGAAAGCACGATGCGGTCTTTGTACTCGATTGCGTCACATCAATAGGCGGTGACGAGGTCCCGGTGGACGATATGGGTGTGGACATCGCTATCGTAGGGTCACAGAAATGCCTGGGCATGCCCCCTGGAGTGTCCGCAATCTCTGTTAGTGAGAGGGCATGGGCTTTGATGCACGAGAACCGAAAGAGAAGGCCGTTTTACATGGACCTTGATGCGTATAAGACGAGTTTCGCTAAGAGGCAAACGCCGTACACTCCTGCTTTGTCACTATTTTTCGCGCTCAGAGAAGCATTAGAGGTGATAAAAGAAGAGGGCATGGAGCAACGGATAAAAAGGCACAGAACGCTATCGAAAGCGGTTCGTGCCGCTATTACCGTGCAGGGACTGAGTTTGTTCCCGGAACTAAACGAAGTCAGTAATTACTCCAACACAGTTACTGCAATAAACATCCCCCATGAACTCACGGATGAGCAACTGAAGGGGGGTATGAGAAAAAGAGGAGTAATCATTACAGGAGGGCAGGACGAACTGAAAGGCAAGATATTCAGGATTGCCACGATGGGTAATATAACACATAAAGAAGTGTTAAAGACTATACAGGCGTTAGAAGAGGTGTTAGTGGAAAATGAGTATATAGTAGATGAGGGAAGAGGAATGGAGGAGGCGAAGAAGGTTTTATCGGAAATACCGGGAAAGTAAGGAGAAGAGAAGATGTCACGGAACGGCATAGGCATAGGCATAAAGGTCTTCTCCTTCGATGTTGACGGCACGTTAGTGAGCCAGAGATTTGCAGATGCCGTATGGTTACGCGGGATACCGGAGGCTTATGCCACGAAAGAAGGCTTGAGCTTTGAGCTTGCATATGAATTCGTGAAGTTTGAGTATGATAGGATAGGCGATCACCGTATTGAGTGGTACCGGATAGATTACTGGCTGCGGAAGTTCGGGCTGGAGATAACACAAGAGGAGCTATTTAAAAGATACAAAGGTACGGTGAAGATATATGACGATGTGGCAAAGGTGCTGGAGATGTTGAACGAAAAAGGCTACGAATTGATAATAAGCACAAATGCAGCAACCGAATTCGTGGAGTTTCAAACGCAACCGATAAGGAAATTCTTTTCGCATGTCTTCTCGGCAACGTCTGACTTCGGTGAGGTGAAGAAATCCAATATTTTCTATGCTCATGTATGCGAGATTCTGAATGTGAAGCCGCAAGCTGTCGTTCATACGGGTGACCACTGGGTATTTGACTTTATCAATCCACGTGAGATAGGTATAAATGCGTATTTCCTGGATAGAGCCGGCAATGCAAAGATAGATGTGAAAAAGGTAGAAGAGTTCGTTATAACTGATTTGAGTGAGCTCCTGGACGTCTTTGATTGTGTGTGAATGAACACCTGTCACTTTAAAGAAAGGTTTTTTTTATAAAAGATAAAAAATGAACACTATGGATATTATGAGAGTAGCCATTCGTCCTGCATTACAGGATATAGAAGAATACAAGCCCGGTAAATTGATACCGGGTGCGATAAAGTTGAGTTCCAATGAGAATCCGCTGGGACCCAGCCAGAAAGTGCTAACAGAAATAATTGACAGCATAAAAGAAGGTAAATTGAACCTGAGCGTGTATCCCTGGGAAAGAAAAGAGGAAGAGCTTATAGAAGAGATTGCGAGATACGTCGGTATGAAAAAAGAGAACATCGTTATAGGAGCAGGCATAGATGGCGTCCTTGACACGCTGGTGAAGATTTTTATTGCTGCTGGTGACGAAGCGCTAATACCGATACCCACATTCTCACTATACGAGTCGCTGGTAAAAATAGGAGGCGGTAAGCCGGGATATATAATGCGAAAGAGCGACTTTAGCTTTTCGATTGCGGATTTGATCTCGGCATGCACGGAAGAAACGCGAATGCTCTTTATCGCATCACCGAACAATCCAAGCGGGAACTGTATCAGAGAATCGGAAGTGCGCGAGATAGCACAATCTGTTCCTGAGGCTATGGTCATCATAGACGAAGCGTATGTAGAATTCGCAGACTCTTCGTTGTTGAAACAGATGGATGAAACAGATAATGTGCTTCTCTTGAGAACCTTCTCAAAGGCGTTTGGGCTCGCGGGGCTTCGAGTCGGCTATGCAGTAGTACCCGAGTGGCTTGCAGGTATCTACAAAAAAGTGGCGATGCCATTCACCGTGAATAACATCGCACTAATAGCTGCGAGGACGGCGTTACGCGACAGAGAACATCTGAGTAGAACCGTAGAGCTGGTGAAGCACGGCAGGAAGTACTTAACGGAGAACCTGCAGTGCAAGGTATATCCATCACAAGCTAATTTCGTACTCCTTGATGTTGCGCCTGCGAATTCGCATGCGGTGTACGAAGCGCTACTGAAGAAAGGGATAATAGTGCGAGATTGCTCTTCGTTCAGAGGTGCCGGCGAGTCACTCATCCGGATTTCCGTGGGTACTATGGAAGAGAATGAGAAGGTTGTTACTGCTTTTAATGCGCTATAAAGAACTATTTACCCTGCATGAGCATTTTTTTATTATAAATTTACCATGCTCTCATACAAGTTGTACCGATATTTTTCCCAGGAGATGAACTTCTTGTAAGTGGATTATGCAGGTATAAATAATTTCGTATTTAAACTTCATATTCTTTTCCTTCCTCTGGATTGATAATCTCCGTATTTAAATCACTTAGAAACCTTTTGTAAAGCCATGGCTTTTCTGTATGCACCAAGAAAACTTTTTGCGGGGCAATCTCTTCAATTGCACATTTTAATTGATATGGCAGAGCATGCCCTGAAACATGGATATGGTATTGTGGAATGCCAAATAGCTCAAGCCAATTCAATAATTTCTCAAAATCTATTTCCATTTCTTCGTTAAATGGCTCGCTTTGAGATAAGATGTAAGTGCTACCCGGTATTGGCTTTATTGCTATCAACTCGTTCATATCATAAAAGGTCGTGGTTAATATTAACTTACGCTGCATCTTCTCCACATCTGTTGCATCAATAACATTGTCATACCGCTCAGTAACCTCCTGTTCCCACATATATAACTTCTGCTTCTCCCTGACAAATATAGAAACATCGGGGTCCTCAAGCGAAAATATTGACAGGTGCGGATTGCCTTCAAGTTTATGTAATAGATATGCCTGTTTCATGGATATAGCTAATTTGCGACCTGTTGCCTGTGCGGCTTCATAAATAGACCTCAATCTATCTATGTCACTTATAGAGAAGCCTGCCATTGATAATCCCTTAGTGTGTTCAATCGCAGAAATAATTTTTGATTTCACTTCCTCTTCGGTTGACATCTTTGCATTTACTATATTTGTTCCTTCTATAATCAACGATGCTGGTTCTGATTCCTTTGCTGCCGCGATGAATTCTCCTGACATATAGCGCTGCGGTCCATGTAATCTGAAATCGCCGGTATAAACGACGTTACCCCCTGATGTTTGCAATATAAGTCCGTATGCACCAGGCACTGAGTGGTCTACGTGGATTGGATTACACTCTATACATGATGAAGGTGGGTAATTGGTTCTGAAGGTAATGAATTCTTTAAATATCTCTAAACCCCTGGATTTGGTAAGGTTAGCAATCTGGTATCCTGATGTGCTGAGACCGCTTAATTCCTTTGCGAGGATTATGGTCTTTGTTGCTTCGCCACAAATAACGGGTATATCGTCTTTGATATACTTAATGTAGCCATAATGGTCCATATGCGGGTGTGATAGTAAAACGGCATCAATAGAGGGTTCGTTTTCATCGTTTTTATACAACCCTTTCAAAGGTGGTAAGATTCCTAAGCCTAACAGATGTTTTTCATTTCTTGGCTGAAGATATGGAGGTTCGTAATATTTTCTCTCTTTTTCGAAGTTCATGCCGAAGTCCAAGAATACACGGTTTTCGTTATCTGTTAGCAGGATTTTGTTTCCGCCTATTTCACCAACGCCGCCGTAAAAGGTTAGAGTGGTCATTTTTGTTTATTATTCCTGGTTATTACATATCCGAAAAATAATTTCCCTCATTATGATAATTTTGGAATTTATTTGTAATTGTCAGTCACACGACCCCGTTTTAAAAAACGGAGCATCCCTTTGCTGTAGGCTGTTTTCTCCCGCTTGTAAACCGTTTTTGGAATATTGCATTTATATCATGAACTCTGGTCTCTTCTCCAGCGATTCCTCCAGCTTTGAAAGTAGCTCAATGACCTTGTTCTTCAGATCATTTGCTCTCTCCAAGTGATCAATAGCAACAGTGCGCAGTTCCAATCTTTCACTTCCTGATGCAACCTCATTGGAACGTTTCATCAGGGAGCCTACCTCGCGCAGTTCAGCTTGGATTTGTTCCAGTCTTTCAAGGGTTTCATGACGCAGTCCCTCTAGAACCTCCGGAACTTGTATCTCTGCTAATTCTGTGATTGTTTCGTCAATCGGACCAGTAGGAATCTTCACAGGGAGATCACAGTCAGGGGCATCTCCGAACTCTTCGATTTTATTACGGAGCCACCAAAAGGTCATCACAGCCCGAAGCATTCTCCAATCAGGGGGTGCCATCTGTACCACCTCAAATGGCCCTGCATAACAAACCCTCCAAAAGGCAACATTCCCATTTGTTTTAATGAATTGCTGTTCCGAGTAACCGCTAATAAATTCTATAGTAAACTTGCTCGCACCAGACGTAGTTTTCACTACCTGCATGCCCATGAATTGCCTGCAATACGTTTTGCTCGCCCCTGATAAGCAACCCGAAACAGCCCATTGTAAAGTCACCTCTTTCCCATTTTTTGGCAACCCTGGCCCATTCACGATAAGATTCAAGTCAGATGGCAAACTTGGATGCTTTACTGGATACCCAGGTGGAACATTTGTATATGTGTGGACAAGTTTTGGTTCCACATAGAAGCCTTTACCAATAGGGATACTGTAAGGCTTATGCATCCAATTAAATTTCAGCATCGTATTTGCGTGATATAAAGTCCATTGGTAGGTTCCTTTGAACTCTATGGGTTTCCCCTCATAGCACTTCCATGTCATTGCTCTCCCCTCCATGTATGGGCAATTTCATCCAACTTGTGGTTTGGCTCGCGGGGGTAACTAATATATATGGACTTCGTATTATTTCCCATTTTGGAAGCATATACGGACTTTTCCCTCATCTTTTATCTCCCATCTGTTTTATTTTTGTTGTATCTATACGAAGCCCCACCTATGAAAAAATCTTCCCCGTATTTTTCGATAGCCTACGTTATATTTAAGCTTTTCTATTTTTTCCCACAGATTGTATTGGTATAGTTACCCATGAGCACATATCCTTTCCAGTGGTACGGATATCAACGTTGAAACATGTCTATGGACACTACACTTATGCTATGCTGTTCATAAAGGTATATCGGTCGCCCCACTTTACCGTGGGTGACTGATATACCAAGACTAATTGGTTTACTCTTACCCCATGGCTCCCGCTACAAACGGCTCCTACCGTAAAATGCACCTATCCAGCTCACTTTTCCTTCGTTATTCTTGCTCTGGATTTGGATATGGAGAGCTTATCCGGTTTTTAGTACTTCTTAACTTAACACACGGTCTTCTCTAATATCTTCAGCTTCCTCTCTGTTAGTGCTTTTCTCTCATATTTGTAATTCTCTTTTCTGCTCAACATGCAGTATATCACCCTGAGCAGCTTCCTCGCTGTCGCCACCACCGCTATCTTTGTGCCTTTCTCTTTCTTCAGTTTCAGGTAGAACTTCCTTAGTCAAACTTTTAGAAAAAGTTTGATCAAAAAGAGGGGAAGTATATTTTCATGGCATCAACCACTCCACACTCGGAATAAATTCCGAGGCATCCGTGGTGTTTACTGGACTTTAAAGAACTTTTCATAGTTCCTATGAAGATTTTATGCTTATGTCTTGTTTTCTATGTCTTATTGCCTTGCTAAGCTTTTGAACTACTTCACCCAAAGCTTTTCCCCTATACTCTATTGAGATGGGATCAGCACTGTCTATATTCACATAGATTCCAGATCGCTTTGTTAAAAAGTAAGCAATGATTAGTCCAATTGCAACAAAGAAAAGAATCCAACTAATTGCACTAAAGAAACTCTCTCCAGAACTTCCTGCAAGTATCTTGAATATAATCCAAAAAGCGAAGCTTACACCTGATCACACTAAGCCCCAGCCTTGCCACCCCGGAATAAATTCCGAGGCATCCATTTTTAGATAGACTCGAACTTCGTTCGAGCATATAATGTTTTTATTTTTAAAAGGAGCCCCAACCACTCCACAACCCGGAATAAATTCCGGGGCATCCCTGTTGATCACAATTGCTTTTGACACCAAATTTTTTCCTTCCTTTTTCTTTCGATTTTGAATTACAGGGCAGCCTCTTTTAGTTGAAATATTAAATTATTTCTTCTTTATCTTACTGAAACTTCATCCAGTTCGTTTTTTCATAATCTATCCTTATGTTTTTTAAAGATTTCTCTAAAAGTCGATTTAGATCTCTACTTAACATTGGTATTGTTAATTCTCTGCCAAGAAGTATCTTAGCACAGTCACCAATTAATTCTAAAAAACGTCTTCCAATATACCCCTGCTCATTAATTTTTTTAATTTCGTAAAAAGCCTCAATCATATAAATTCTATCACTAGCCCTAGGATGTGTGTCTATATATTTCCCTTTTAGCTTTTGGTATTCTTCGATCAATAATGCTGTTCCTATAAACACAATGGGCCCTCCACAAGCAATAGCTAGAAGATCAGGGTCACGTTTTTCGTAAGTTACTCCTCGTATTAAGGCGTCAATCGCCCAAAGATCAGCTTCAAATTCTTGTTCTTTACTTTTTCTAAGCACATCAAACTCACGCTCATCAGTAATTATGTTTTGAATCTCTCCGTTCTGCATAATGTGCCGATTTACAATATGTCCATATTCGTGAGCAATTACAAATTCTTCTGCAGCATTCGTCAAACTACCAAGCAATAATAGCGTAGAAGATGATCCTTCACCTTCAAGACCTAGTAGATCTAAAGATTTCAAATCATACAGCTTCCCGAGTTCACAATAATCGAAAATCACTTTAGCTAGTACGTCAGCTTTTTTGTTCTGCTTCCAATCACAAAGCAGAATTGCATTGGCCATCTCTATCATCTCGAAACAACCAGTATTTAGAAGAATTAGAAATCCTGAGTCCCTTCCTACACATTGGGCGTTGAAGCAATTTGTAGGAAACACACCAGGATAAGTAGTCGAGGGTACTTTAACTCCACAATTTGAAAGTTTTTCATATAATCTGCTATTTAGTGCGACTATAAATTCGGTAATGTCCTAAGTTTCGTGACCCATCTTGAACATCAACAATTCCTCCCATGTCCAAATGTGATTTGTGATACCTTCAGCTATGCACGGTGTTCTCACGATGTTCTTCTCACCTTTCTTCGTTTTGATCGTTAATGCCGAATTAACCCTGATC
>JBAQFZ010000070.1:0-11265 GCA_049287525.1 Halobacteriota archaeon
CAATCGTAGAGGATGTGCTTCTGAAGAGCCGGATGAGGGAAAACCTCAAGTCCGGTTCCGTGAGGGGGCTCATAGTTGCCTCGGAGCTAATACTCCATCAGGAGGTGGGCTATGAGCTCTACTCGACCATTCGTGTGCTATGAGAAGGGACCTCCGATAGAAAACGAAGTTTTTGGATGCAAAATATCTGATTGGAACCACCCATGGCTTAGCCATGGCTTAGCCATAGCTAACAATTGATTTGCACCCGAAGGGTGCTTTCTTGTCGCGCTCTCTAGCAGGTTTGAACTTCTGGTTCTTACTTCAATTCCTTACCCCGGTCCTTAAACCATTTTTATTATCCCTTTTCTATACCTTAGATCGTCACCGCTCTGAGAGTAGTAGATATTTTCAGGATGCGGATATTGATGTCGCCCTGTGGAATGTATTGGATGAGAAAAATGGGAAAAACCAAATGCACGAGCCGAATATCGCTTCTCATTATTTTGGAGGTGATCTAATTGCCTGAGGTACATCACTTCCTCTCCTATCTTACGAGACCTACGAGTACAAAGGTAAGCGTAATCATCGGTGCTGGGACAATCCTCGGAGCGCTCTTTAATGCCGTGTTTTCGGTCAACATAATGAAAATATTCACGGGAGAAATTTTGAAGACCGGGGAGTTATTACGCCTAGGCTATGATGCCACACTCATATTGATAGGATACCTTGTTCTTTTATTCGGACTCTTAAGGTCGGTTTTCTCCACGCTGCGCGACACTGAATTCAAAGCTCATTCAAAAAAGCTCCAAATTCAGTTTGTCATCCTTGCCTCTTTTATTATCTCTTTCTGCATTGCGAGAACATTTGTTGTGCTTTTAGACGTCCCTATTCATCCTGCATTCCAGTTATGGCTAAAAGGGTATCGTATTCATCACTTTTTCTTTGGCATCGGGCTGCTCATTATTGGTGGCTGGCTTGGACATATTTAAAGCGGACGGTGCGTGACCTTGATTTCCGCTGCTCTTTATGGGTGTGGATTTGGACTCGTGGTAGATGAATTCGGTTTGCTCTTGACCTTTGGTGATTACTGGTCAATCCAATCGTATGTATTCTTCGTGATATTTTCGCTCTTTTTGTTGATCATGCTCTCATTTGAGGCGTATAAGATAGTTAACACAGCGTCATCATCGTTTTTGAAAGACACTGCCTTGCAACTCCACTCCTGATATACTTCTTATGAAACAGTGGCAGAGAGACTGTAGGAAATCTGGGAATCGAAGGTATACAATTTAAAAAGGCACTTATCCCATCTCTGAAATGCTGACTTTTTCGATTCTAAAGCAATGCCAAAAAAAAAAAGATTAGTAATAAAAGCAAGGTCCACAGCAATAAATCAGCAGCAACGTCAATACGATTAGTAATATAACCAAGCCCCCAAGCAAAGCTATATATTTTCTATTCGTAGTTGAAGAAGGATCTCTTTATTAAAAAAGGGGATCTCTTAAATAAAAGGGATTGACATGCAGGGAATATATTTTACTTTAAATCTCGCTGATACTGAAGGCGTTTTTCTCCTTATTGAAGGGGAAAACAGGTAGAAAGAGAAGGAGCATAGCATATCAGTTCTTCATCGATGAAATCTCAAGCCTCCATGATCCAGTAACGCGTAAAAACGGACTTTTAAAAAGTCTGTTATCACAAACGCTGCCAATGCGTACCCCCACACAAACAAAGCGAGTTTCCAACCAATAGGGAAGACATACCAGCCGTACACGACGACAAGCGTCGCCAATACCTTGGTTCCCACAGCCGACCAGAACAGACTTCCAGCAGGTTTAATAGACCAGAAAGGACCGCGGGTACGGGTCAAGAATATGGTCAGGTGTCCTGCAACGGCGAGTTTCAAGAAGATGAAGGACTGAATCATTACCCGATTCAGGTGGAGAATATCCTCTCCAATATAGAATATGATGAACGAAGAGAGGACACCAACCAGCCCGAGCAGGGTGGCCATACTCAAAACCACCCGCATATTCCACTTATCCGGTTTGTTGGAATAACGGACATTGTCATAGGCAATAGCCATAATGGGGGCATCGTTAAACAGTGCCAGCAAAACGATCATGACAGCTGTTACTGGATAAAAGTTGAAAACAAGGATTGAAAGCGTAATGAAGAAAAGCACGCGGATGGTCTCAGCGATGCGGTAAATGGCATAGGTGTTCATGCGCTGGAATATCTTGCGGCTTTCCTTGATGGCATCGATAATAACTGAAAGACCTGGCTTGGTGAGCACGATGTCAGCCGCTGATTTAGCCGCGTCTGTGGCGCCCGCAACGGCAATACCGGCATCAGCCTTTTTCAGGGCAGGCGCATCATTGAGTCCATCCCCGGTCATGCCGACGATATGCCCTCCCCTCTGGAGCAGTTCGACGATATGGAATTTATGTTCGGGAAAAACCTGGGCAAACCCATCGGCATCTTCAACGATGCGCTCCGCCTCTCTGTCAGGCTTATCCACAAATGAGGCGGCAGGCAGGATATTGGTACCCAGGTTTACCTGTCGCGCGATCTCTTTGGCAATGGCGGTGTGGTCGCCGGTAACCATTTTAACCTGCACGTCCATGGATTGCGCTGTCCTAATGGTTTCCGCTGAATCTTCTCGAGGTGGGTCGTAAAGTCCGATAAGACCGACATATCGCCAGTTTCCCTCTCCATCCGTCTTGGCTACTCCAAGGGGGCGATACCCATTGGATGCAAGGGTATTAACACGGTCGTCGACTTCCTGACTGAGAGTCTGCTGATTGCCAATAAGCGATAGAATGGCCTGAGGAGCTCCCTTTGCTACTCTGAAGCGGTTGCCATCGGTATCCTCTATGGTCGCCACCGCTCGTTTAGAAGTCGGATCAAAAGGTGTAAATTCAATAGCCTTGTATCTATCGAGCACTCCAAGGAGCTCGCTCACCTTCCTGGCCTTGGCGATAATGGCATCATCAATGGGATCCTGGTCCTCTTCTCTGGAGGCGAGAGTTGCATCTAACAACACCTCCCTCTCTTTAAATCCTCCGAAGGGCTCCACGGCTCCAATGGTGAGCTTATTCTCGGTGATGGTGCCGGTCTTATCCGAACATAAAACATCCATGCCCGCCATTTCCTCGACAGCAACCAGTTTGCTCACAATAGCTTCTTTTTTTGCCAGGGCCATCGCTCCCACTGCCATGGTGACCGAAAGAACCGCTGGAAGTGCGGCCGGTATTGCTGCGACCGTCAGAATCAAAGCAAACTGGAGGGTTTGTAACAGGCTTTCGTGACGGAAAAGCGCCACAAGAAAAATAACTGCCACCAGTGCGATGGCAAGCACAATGAGGTAATCTCCGATTTTGATTATTGCTTTCTGGAAGTGGCTTCGGGTATCAGCTTCTTCTACAAGCTTGGCGGTACGGCCAAAATACGTGTTCATCCTGGTAGCGACCACCAACCCATTCATTTCACCCTTGCGAGCAATAGAGCCAGCGTAGGCAACATCAGCAGCATGTTTTTCCACCGGCATGGATTCACCGGTTAATGCCGATTCATCCAGCAGTAAATAATCGCCGCCCGAGAGTTTAATATCGGCTGGAACAATCATACCCAGACGCACACGGACCACATCTCCTGGTACAAGTTCCCGGGCATATACCTCAATCCATTTGCCGTCACGCAGCACTCGTGCCTTCAATGCCAGTCTCTGCTTTAATAATTCAATGGCATTGCCCGCCTTATGCTCCTGCCAGAATCCGACTATTGCATTGAGCAGCAGCAGTGCGAAGATGATCCAGAAGTCCTCCCAGCGCTGGATGATTGCCGACAGGATGGCTGCAAGTTCGATCATCCAGGGAATTGGACCCCAGAAGTAGCTTAAGAATTTGGCCACCGGGTTGACCTTCTTTTCCGGGATCTCGTTAGGGCCGTATTGTTCAAATCGGTTCTTTGCTTCTGAATATGAAAGGCCCTTTTCGCTCGATGAAAGCTTCTGAAAGAGCTCGTTTATAGGGATATTTTTTGCATCTTCTGTGCTGATAATATTTTGAGTCATGGATTGTATATCAGTGCTTTCCTTATTCAATAACTTCTCTTCTCATAACTTTTTGCATGTTTGCGCAGTTCCGACGGGATTTTGGTGAACATAGCGAACCATACCGATGCTATCAGGCGCTGCGTCTTCGCGAGATTTTGCGAGCAAGTTCTTCCATCAACTCCATTTGGATTTCCTGGATTTCCAGAAGCCTCTGCCACTGTTTCATAAGAAGGTGGTCTATTTTTTCATGGAGATTGCGGATCTCCAATTCAGCTTTGAGATTTACCGAATAATCGTGTTCAGACCGCAAGCGATCCTTCGCCTCTTGGCGGTTTTGACTCATTATGATAATGGGCGCTTGAATAGCAGCAAGACAGGAAAGAACCAAGTTTAGAAGAATAAACGGATAGGGGTCAAATGGCCTTAACATTAAAACGGCGGAGTTTATCGCAATCCAGAAGAGGAGTACACCGAAAAAGCCGACGACAAAGCCCCAGCTTCCTAGATATTCGGCCACCTTGTCTGCCAAGCGTTCCCCGAAGGTTAGCCGCTTATCAAATTCGATATTAATGTTCTTGGACAAAAGTTCTTCCTCTTTTAAGCTTCTTAAGACATGCTCTTCTAATGCCGAAAGTTCGCCCTTTTCCGCTGCGAGAATATCCTCAACATACTTTGCCCTGAAGTGATTGAGATCAGAAATACAAATAAAACCGCTGGATGACCAATCAGGATGTGTCTTCCGAATTGTCTCGACCAAATGTTCGCGGACTAATTCCGCGGGTATAACCTCGCTTAATTTCTTTTTTTCCTTACAAATTTGACAAAGAACAGTCTCTTGTTGCTTCCTTTTCATACTCTCCTCACCTCTAAAACCTATTTTCAAATAAGCTATCTAAAGTATCCCCTTCCCAATACTCTTATTGCTTACATGTAAAAAAAATATTCGGTTTGCTGAATACCTTCCTTTTACCTTTATAGTGGGCATTTTCCCAGAATCGGAACTTTTCATCAAATTAAAAAACATGTTTTGGTTTAGTCTCATAGGGATACCTATGAGAATTAGCAAAAACCATGTTTTGGATTTTCTCACAAGGAGCCAGATTGAAAAGGGAGGATATACAGGTAGCGATGTTGTGAAACTAGCCAAAAGCATTCCAGTATCGCCAAGAGCTCTTAGAAAACGGATAAACTATTGGACAGCTACAGATCCTGCTTTCAAACAGTTGCGATATTTTGGAAAACAGATCATCCCACTTACCATAGATGACTTCATTTTAATCAACCAACGGCTCAAAGAGAAGCCTTTAGGAAGGATGTCCGACATCCTTCAAGAGATAACCGATAACCGGCAGAAACAAGGAAAAAATCCAATTCCTCAGTCAACCTTTTACCGCTTCATCAATAGCCAAAAGGAGTCGTTAACTGGCAATGCTCCCCGAGAATTGCAATGGTTAGTCCTTTTTGGGATAAATGTCGTAGATACCTATAATCTAGCTGATGCCCGTGCTTCTTTATCCACCGTCTTCACTTACACCGACTTGAAGACCTTCGGGGGTATTGACATTGATGGCATCGCCTTACGGTTGCATGACGCTCAAAAATGGTTTCAGCAGGCGTATCCTGGCGTAGAACCTTTTGAATGGTTCCCCCGTATTCGACCAAGGTCAAAGGTAATCCGGAACCATTTGAGCAGAATCAAAGCCAATGAATCTCTTTCAGACCAAGCCCTCCTTGTATTTGAAGCACAAGTTGATTTCATTGTGCGTCTTAGGGACATTCTCATAGATGAGCTGATCCACAGAATGGGTTGGGTGCAGCGGGATATAGACGGCAATAGACAGAGGATCGAGAACAGAATACGTACTCAATGGGTAGATAGGTATTACAACATTGGGGATAAAGTATCACGGAATCCCAACGAAGAAAATCTCGCCAACCTGAAAGAACTCATAGACCGTGGGAAACCCGAATCTGATGAGGCAGAGCTGAAACTCATGAAAAAGCACCAGAGGGACTACGAAAAAATATACGAACACCTCGATAAACTCACAGATAACTTCTCTGAGGATGAAATCGTTCTCCACCATGCAACCGCGCAGGTTCTGCTCGATTTGTGCAGTGGTGAGCGCAAATGGGCGTTTCTCGGCGAAGAAGAAAGGAAGAAATTGACCAAAAACGGGCTTATTCAAAATATGAGAGAACAAGGGCAATGTTTAAAGGCTGTTCTCACAAAGAAGCTGACCAGCTACATCCGAAAGGGGAAGATAACCATTTCACATTCCTTCAAGTATCGGGGTTGGTTGCAGATCATAACCCTGCATGGTTCCAGAGCCATCAAGAAATCTTTGAGAGGATGACGGACGGTATGTTTGCGATGGAATATGATGAACTGACTTTCCGGATAAGGCTATATGAGGCTATTGGTTTCCTTGGGCGAAATCTGAGATATTCTGATTCCCCTTCTTTTTACGGGCTTCAGTATTTCATCCAGCGCTATTTGAGCGATGCCACGTTAGATCTCGAATTCAAGCATCTTTGGAAGGTCTACGAGAATCTCACAGGGCATAAAACTCCTTTGATTATTATCGATTCCATGGGAATAGACAGTCGTCGAAAGAGTCTGTTTGCCAAAATTCACGGGCGTTACCATACTATTGGCTTTGCAGACGTGAGGGCTGTTTCTCCTTATCTCATCCCGGTGTTTTCCAGTAATTGCCGTTCTACGGACAGTGAGGCAATGAACATGGTGGAAATCGTCAATCACGCTAAAAGGGTATTGGGCGATGGGTTCAAATTCTGTGCAGGGAATGCCCACACTGTTAGTCGAGTAGCGGCAGGTCTTGCTTTCGCAGACCATAAGGTGATTCTTTTGGGCCGGAATCCAAATCCACCGGAGAAACCCGGGAAGATATGTCTTTCTCGATTGTTCAAACACCTCGATTTGATAAATAAAGCGGGGAAACTGGTTCGTGAGGATAGTGAATTTGGTAAAATCTTTGCTTCCAGAGAGCATATCTTTGCAGATGGCGTGAATGTCAGAAACCTACTGCGAGATCTGGGAATGCTTATCCTAAGGAATAGCAAACAAAAGGGGTACGACCTCGATGATTTAATTCCGCTGGTTGAAACTTCAAATAGACAAAAGCGTGTGGTCCGGATTGTGGAAGATTGCAGAAAGATGATGAGTAATCAAAAAGTTTCTACTCGGGGAATTCCCCCACTATAAAGGTTAAAAGGTTAAAGTAGGGAACTTTTTTCGTATTCACTCAATAATTAACTTTAAGTGTCCGTGTTGATCACTAATTGGGGGACAACCTCTCAATCTTTGAAAATTGTTGCGGAATGACTATAGTTACGTAACGTTACATACAGTGCAAGGTTAGTTTACTGTCTTCACTATGTCCATCCACCCTTATCTTTCCTGTATGTATCCCTTCGCTTTTTCTAAGATAGGTATTCAATAATGCGTTGAACATTTTACCATGATTTGGATATTTGAGGTGTAGAAGTTCATGGATGATTGCATTGCTTTAGACCGTACCCCTTTCGGGTTCTTTTAAAAGCGAAGGATCAAAGGTTAATCTACCTCTGCTGGAGCAACTCGCCCATTTTCTTTTCATTTTACGAATATGAATCTCTTTCGGCTCAACGCCAATCTCTTCCGCCCAGGCTAACACGTCCTGTTTGAATTCTTCACCAGTAATCATCTTGCGCCACCTTTGAGTACTCTCATTATATTCGTTTAACTTCGCGTTCATGACTCTCACTTTTTCGCCAGTGTGGATATTTTGCTAAAATCGCTCTCATCTGATTTGCTTTATCTTCCGGTTGATCAATACTTTCTTTTTTTAACATCCAGAAGATAGAGAAGATCTCAATGGGCATATCTCGTTCAGCCTGCTCCTTTTTTGCAGCGTTTATCTCCTGAATGAGCCTCTTTAGTTCTTCGAGTGTTTCTTGAGAGTTTTTCTGTCGCTCTTTAAAGAGCTGGGATATTAATTCTGCCCGCACTCCAATGGGAATAAGATACGGCATTCGAGAGACATTATCCTGAATGGTCTTCGCAATGCTTGTGAAATGGGCTGTAGACCACCTTGGAATATTCCTCTGGGAGATGTTTATCCAGTTCGTTCTTGTAAAGTGCGCATGCCTCTCGATCAACAGCGACAAGGAAGGCTTTGTAGCCCATAGGCTCGATAGTTTCTTTGTAATGGTTAGCAACGTACTTGGCTATTTTTTCCACTCGTTCGGTATTCTTAAGCATGTTTTTAAGCGTAACAGCCTTTTCCAATATTTTATTGAGTTCTTCGACATCGCTGACGCCTTGTGCTTCTTTGAGGTCAAGAAACTCTTTTTCAAGCGTTTCTTTATCAACGAGCAGTTCGTTAGCCGCGAGAGTATAATGCCGCGGAACCGTTGTGCCATCGTCTATGGATTCTGCTATGCTGTATTTATCTAAGTAACCATGCGGTGGGTCATCAATGCCAAAAGTGATGACCGTTCCCTTTCCATAGGCTGTTTTGTCAATCGGTGTGCCTGTGAATCCGATATAAGTGGCTTCGGGTAACGCACCCATGAGGTAGTTGCCCAGTTTTCCTCCGGTCATTTGTCAAGAGTTCTTTTAAATGCCGTTTGCTCTCGGCAACTTCTACCTGCTCGATACCGACCGCATCGAGATTACCGTAGAGTTGCGTCTCGAGTTCGTTTCTGTCAATGTTTTCGGTATCAATGAACCGTACATTCCGCTCACGGCTTTCATCAGGGACAAATACAGTTCTCAGTCCTCTAAGATACTCCCAGGCAACAAGATTCCCTTCTATATTTGGTGGAATCCTTTCAAGCCGCTTGATAATTTCTTCAGCCAGTTCCTGGTTCATAAAGTCTGGATTGAGCTTTTGCATCTGATTGATGAAGAGCTCCTTAAATACAAACCCTGTTTTCCCGCCTCTCTGTCTTAATGCTACATCAGAAGTTACGTATTCAGCGGCGGGCTCTCGGACATAACCAATCAGAGGTTTTTGTACTGAATATCTTTCTCCTCCAGGTGTTTTAGTCATGTCTCAAGCTCCAAATTCGTTCTCAATTACTTTTTTTATCTTATCTTCCGGGAGAGGTAGTCTATTTGTGATAACATTCCAGACAATGTCCCAGTCAATACCGAAATAGTGATGAATTAATTTATCCCGTAAACCTGCGATCTTCTTCCATTCAAGATCAGGATACCGTGTCTTGAGATCTTCAGATACATTCTTCACCGCCTCGCCGATAATCTCAAGACTCCGTAAGCAAGCTCGTTGGAGAAGATCATCGTTCATCAGATCCTGGAGATCCAGCCCTTCACAGTTTTTCAGGATAAATTGCGTCTCATCAAGTATATGCTGCAAGAAAGCCGCGTCTTTATTCACACCATATCACCTCCTTCTTCACACCAGAGCTGAGATACGGACTGAGTCCTTTAGTGGTGACCAGGTCTACATCTTTCCCGGTGAGTTCTTCGAGGAAGAAGATTAGCTCGATGAAGTTATCGTAGGTGGGCTTCTCGAATTCCACAAGTATGTCAATATCGCTCGTCTCTTTCTGCTCTCCCCTAGCATGAGAGCCGAATAGCCCTATTCGCTTCACACTATATCTCGCTTTTATCTCCTTCTCATGCTTCCTCAGGGTCTCGATCAGATCCATAAAGCCAGTTTTCCAGTGCCTTCCTTTATATCAATGCAGGACATATGCATCTCGCTTATTCACGAGACGGGCTAATAAGTCCAATAGCCTCCGGTACATTACCTGAAACCGCTCATACGGTATCGCCCTTTGTTTGAGTGCTTTCGCGTTCCAAACAAAATGCTTAATAACTATTGTTTTTATGTGTATCATTTAAAAAGAATTGGGAACAATAACACATAGGATAGGCGAGGCAATTGTTGGCGAAGGGCATCGAAGAGGACCGAAAGGAATTGGGGCTTGATGTTTCGTGCGAGTGAGATTGCAAGAGCGTCCGTAGTTATCAAAATCTCCAAGAGTTCATAACAAAGGATAGGCCATCCTAAGAAGCTGTCTCACAATTGCCATCACCAACATTTTTCATTCTTCTTTTTGGATTAAAAGCCCTATTTGTACCCCTTTCCTTTTTCTTCTGATTTTTGATTGTTTGACAGCATCCTAACCACCTCTACCCACATGAAACAGCGAAGAACCTATCTTTATAATACCTTGTAAAGAACAATAATATATCATGGTCGAGAATAACCCCTTTTTGAACAGGGCAATAATCAAAGATCCAAACGAATTTTTCGGGGAAAAGATGAGCTTAGAACAATCTTTAGTAGGCTTTCAAATCTTCAAAGTTGCGATGTTTTTGGGGAACGAAAAATGGGTAAGTCCTCTTTGCTTTACTATATCTTCATGAAATTGCGTGACGGTGATGAATATAGGGTCGCATATATGGATATGCAAGACGCAAAAAATCAAACCGTTAAAGGGTTCCTGAAATACAGCTTGAAAGAACTAGGCTCTGACCCTGGTGTTATTTCATCAAACAGTCACAATGAAAATTTAATAGCGTTTTCAGATTCGATAGAGGGATTAAGAAGTGAAATCAAGCCGGTACTCTTAATTGATGAATTCGAAATTCTAACTAAAAGACCAGGAGAATTTAATAATGACTTCTTCGATGCTATGAGAAGCCTTGGATCTCATGGCAATATCGCTTATGTTACCGCTTCTTTGCACGCATTAAAAACGCGGTGCACTGTGGGAAATTTTACCTCGCCTTTTTATAATATCTTTTCTCAACTGTCCCTTAGACTATTTTCTCCCGAAGAAACAGCAGATTTTTTATCTGCAAAAAGAGAGGGTGTTGAATTTAGCGAAGAAGAAATTGCCTTTATCAAGAAAATAGCCAAGAATCATCCGCTTCATTTGCAAATCGCTTGTTATCATGTTCTTGAAAACAAAGGAAGGGAGTATGATGAAAAGGAATTAAGAAAAGACATTGAAGAAGAGATTAAAAGTTTCGGTGATAAATTTGCAAGAAATGTTATAGTCAACCAGATGCCACACACATAAGTCTCCTCCCATATCCACTGGGCTATCCGCTTCTTTCCCCAATTGGGATGCTCCCTTCTCAACTCGATAATTCTCCTCTCGATTAGTGGGTTGATCGTTTGAGGATTATGCACCGCATGACTCTTTGGCTCACGAAGACCTTCTATGCCCTCTTTCTTATATCG
>JBAQFZ010000071.1:0-20359 GCA_049287525.1 Halobacteriota archaeon
CATCCTCTACGATTGAATAGGGTATAAGTCAAATGATATATCCTCGGCTTAGGCAGCGGATTAAATGAGAGAAAACGATTGAATTGACTCCAGTTATAACTCTTCTTCTGGCTCCGCCTGTTTATCCATAAACTTTTTAAAAAAAAGTTTAATCAAAAATGCTCCGCAATAAAGGCGAGTCGTACCGTGTGATAGTGGTAGTTCTTTATTCTCCGCGAACTTTGCTCGGCACACTCATTTCTATTCACAAGCATCAATAGGAAGGAGTACATATATAAACTTTGGATAAATTTTGCGGAATGACTATGTTTTAACCCACTCATTTGACTATATATACCTATACCCACATGAGGTTAACCCTGTGGGAGATATTGGAAAATGCGAGGACCCACTAGCATGAAAAGGATGGCTAAGAAGATGATAATTGCCATGATAATAACGATGACCATCAAAATTATCTCTCTCCTTCTCTTATTCTTTATCCCTATTCCTAACACCGAATTCAGCATCTCTTTAAATACGTACCCACCATCAAGCGGAATAGCCGGCAGACAATTAAACAACCCTACATAGAAGTTTATCCAGCCTATCCAGAACAGTATATCGGCAATGAAAAAGATACTACCGCCAAAGAACGACACCGCACCTACGGGCGCATAGAAATGTGCTAAAAGAGGGTTAAAACTACTGAATCCACCACTATCGAGCGATAAAACCGGGATAATCATCAGCATTAACCACCCATAGGGTGACCTAAGGGTAGAGGGTACACCACGCAGATAGTTCAGATAGCCCTTTACTGGGAATTCCACTACGGTCATACCAAAAGGGGTATTAGCAATGCGAACGCCTAAATAGCCTTTATTATCGAAATACGGTGATTCTTTCAGGACCACTGTAAATATTTCCCTTTTTTCTGTTTGCACTTCTATCTCCTGCCCCGGGATAGTATGATTCATGAACTCGAAAAAACCATCATAGGTGTTTATGCTCATGTTATCCATCGTTGTGATGCTCATACCACTTTTTATACCCGCGTTAGACGCTGGTGTGTCTCCTTCTACCCATACTATTGTCACTCCTTCTTGCTCAGAACTATCATGCACTGTTATCTCTCGCTCTTTTCCCTTTTTATCCAGTACCGTGAGCGACTTCTCCCCTCCGCCTTCCAGCGCTTTGTCCAGTCCTGCTACGCCCTCCGGCTTTGAACCATTAACTTTTAAGACGAACGTTTCTGATGTAATACCCGCTTTTTCTCCTGGACTTCCATCGGCAACGCCATAAACATAAAGTACCGTATTGCTGACTGGCTGAATAGAGGATAGAATACCGAAGAATAGGATAAATGCAATTAATGCCACGCAGAAATTGGCCGTTACACCCGCAGAAAGTATGCGTGTTCGTTCTCTTGCCGTTGCTACTTTCTTCTTTTCTCCGCCGCCCTCCTCTCTATCAGGCTCGGATTCATGCTCTTCACGCTTCTTTATATGCTCTTTCTCTCCTTTCACACCAAATAGTTGTTCACTATCCGGCTCTGCAAATGCTCCTATCGGTACCACCGCGACTAAAAGCCCCATTGACTTCACTTTTATCTTCTCTACGGTACTCAATACAGCATGCGAAAACTCATGCACTACTAACGCAACCACAAAGCCAACCCAGGCGCACATGGGTATAAATTGATTCAGCCCCGGTATAAGCAGCCAGTTCCTCGGTGTGTTTAACTCCGTCGGCACAGGATGCTTCATAAAAGTTCCGTAAGCACCATATAATATGAGGATGAGCATGAACGTCATGGCTATAAACACTAATATAGTGCCGAGGTTTGCATAAAGCCGCCAGAATTTCTCCCTTCGCTCTCCTTTTGCCATAAGCTCCAGTAATTTCTGCCCTCTCAACGTCCTTATCATTAGAATGGGACCGTAAGCAGTGATATTGTAGCGCTGCAAAATACCTCTTCTATCGAGAACAAATACAATAAAGCAGTAAATCAGGAATATATACAGCAGCAGGGTCAGATAATACGAATCCATTTTTTCCTCCTCAATCTTAATTTAGGCTGAGCTATATAAACCCAACCCTTTTCTGTAATTACAAATCACAATAAGATATTTGTTCTTATTTCTTTGATCAAACTTTCTTTTAAAGAAAGAATGTTTGTTTTTATTTCTTTGATCAAACTTTCTTTTAAAGAAAGTTTGTATGATAGTCGGAATAGACGATACCGATTCGAGAAAAGGGATGTGCACCACATACCTGTGTGCCGTTTTAGTTGACGAACTCAAGACCTACGGTGAAGTTTCCACTCCATGTCTGGTAAGATTAAATCCCTGCATCCCATTTAAAACAAGAGGCAACGGTGCAGTATCTTTTGAGATAAGCATAGAGAAGGAAGAAATAGAAGAAGAGGTAAAAGAAATAGTCAAAACACGGGTAAGAGCGTTATCGGAATTAAACGATGAGGGCACGAACCCCGGAGTTGTGTTCATCGGTGACAGTGACAATTCAAATACGATTAGCACAAATGAAAAAGAGCGATTACAGTACTTCTATGAATCCGCAGTCCGGGAAGTATTAACTTTAGAAGACGCTTATGCAATCATCACGGACCTGGAGTTCGATTACTTCGGTCTGAAGACTAAGCGTGGGCTGATAGGCGCATTAGCTGCTGTTTCGTTCTTTGTGCTGCAGCGGTACCATTATTACGACTTCACTTACGAACTTATAACATACCGGCGGAGAGAGCGCCGGGGCAAAGCGAGAATTATAGACGAACTGAGCGTATGGGAAGCCGATGCGGCTACTTATCCGTTGACCTGGGACACCGTAGATGTCGCGAATAACAAAATAGTCTTTGCACCCCATTCGCCCTGCCCCGTACTCTTTGGAATAAGAGGCGACAGTCTGGCTGCGATATACAGAGCTTACGAACTCATACATGCCGAATCTGAGGAGCGGAAAATGCTGTTCATCACGAATCAGGGTACGGATTACCATCTAATCCCGCTTGACGTGGCGACAAAGATGAGTGATTATCATTCTTATATTCTGGACGGCGTGGTACGTTCCAATCCGCAGACAGTAGAAGGGGGGCATGTGGTATTTTCTATCTCGCTATCTGACTCCGGGACGATCGAGTGCATTGCCTACGAGCCGACAAAAGGTTTTCGTGCGATTATAAGGAAGCTGCGGGTGGGAGATGTAATCCGGGTTTACGGCTCACAGAAGAAGGGCACAGTAAACCTCGAGAAGATAGAGCTAACGCAGTTGAACTACGAGGAAGAGCGGAATCCCAGATGTGATAAATGTGGGCGGAGTATGGCATCTGCGGGACGATTGCAGGGCTATCGCTGTAAACGCTGTGGGGCTTATTGTGCAGATAAGGCGGTAGTTACTGTTAACAGAGAACTAGAAGAAGGCTTATACGAATCCCCTCCGGTTGCCAGGCGGCATTTAGCTAAACCACTGATTCGTATGCGTGATACGGGAAAACATATCCATCCGAGCAGGTGACTTCACAAATTGGTAGTATATAACGTCTTATCACTCGTCAAAGCACGTTCGGGGTTTTAATCAAATCACATTGGTTCTACTTCTGCTGTCCGTCACGTCAGTGGTGATGGTTAGTGCCAGAGGCAACAACCCTACCGTGTAAGTACTAAACCTTTATATAGTCCCTTTATATAAAATTATCATTTAAAAAAAAATGGCGACTACACAGAAGATACAAAAGATAGTGGGTATAGTTACAATCGCGATGTTGTTCACAGTTGCTCTTCCCGCTGTCGTTATGGCAAGTCCACCAGTACCGTCACCGAACAGTACCGCAGGGATTACGTCCACAACCGATATAGTGTGCTATGGCACGGTAAGGGAGACTGTGTCGTATCATTCGACATGGAGTACTGAGGACCTGAATACTGGTCTCATGGACGAAGAGCGGGTGGGCGACATCCAGTACGACTCGTCCTTGAGTGCTGTTAAGGGTGACATCGAATACTCCAAGTCATTCTCTACTAACGGAGCAAACGCACCAAATCTCGTTGTAGAACGAAAGATTGGCTTTGTAGCAGATAATACCAGCACGATAAGCGGGTTGGATGCCACAGAGAACGTGGGCATGAGTATTATCTCTGAGGGAGATAGTAACCAAGCCGGTCAGGGCGCAGGTGCACTTTGTGTCTGGGCTCAGGACGCGTGCATACCACCATCCTGCACGGACGTAGCTGCGGGTAGTCAACTGTCCGGGATAAAGGTTGTATCGGCGGAGACCAAAGCCACCGTATCAGCAACGGAATCGCCACGGTTAGACTATACGATTGATGCACATGGTGTAAACGGTGTCGGAACGTACACGGTTAGCGATGGCAGGGAGACATGGCTAGCAGAAGGGGATATAGCCGCCGGCATGAAAGTGAGCACCTCGGAGGGACGGACCTGTACGCATGGTACACTTGGACCGTATCCGAAAGCGGGAACATTGTCATACAGCGACGTGACCACAGCAAACGGCAGGTGGACGTTCCAGAAGTCAATGTCCTACCAGTCACAGATTCCGTCAGCAGGCATACCCGGGCTCTGGCCGGTGTTCCAGTAATCTGTTAGTTTGCTATACAGGGAACCACAGAAGAAGAGAAAGGGGGGATGCACTTCCCCTGCTTTTATTTTTTTATTTTTATTTTTACCATATACGGTCCTTCTCGCACGTAGCCAAACCGTGCATAATAATCCCGCACCCCGATACCACTCATCACCGCGATTTTGGCGTACCCCGCGTCACGCGCTATCTCTTCCGCATGCTGCAACAACCGTGCCCCGTAGCCGCGATGCTGCCAGCTATTTACTTTCCTTTTGCCTAAACCAACCAACTCTCCATACGCATGCAAATCACGAATCAGCGCCGCGTGCTTCAACTCCTTCCGGTGCGGCTCATACGGAAACCTCAACCTCAAAAGCGCTACTAAAATGTCACTCACCACATCTTCAAAAGAGAGGAAATATTCCGTACCGCCACATGCCTCGTACCGCTCGGATATTAACTTTATATTGCTATCGTCTGCTGCTCTACCATCCAATAAAGATAGCCCTGCCTCACGACATCTTATGCACTGGCATTTATAGCCCAGCTCGTGCAGCCGTTCATTCACCAATTGTCTTAAATTACTCTTCTTCACGCCTGCTTCTATGAACTGAGCAGGAATATCACGCTGTATCCTTTGTATCCTCACCCACTTCGGAATTATTCTTTTTGCATATGCGATTATGTCTATCGCATCTGCCTCACGAATCGGTTCATACTCACCTCTTTTCCACATATCGTACAGGTTCGTACCTTTTACCACCAGTGTTGGGTATATCTTCAGATAATCCGGCTTGAAGTCCGAATCGTAGAAGATACGGTTAAACATTTTTTTATCCTCCTCGCGCGTAGAGCCAGGCAAGCCGGGCATTATATGGAATCCTACCTTCAAACCACTGTCGCGCACTCTTCTGTTCGCATCTACGGAATCTTCAACTGAATGCCCCCTCTCGATATTCTTCAGAATGATGTTATTAACATTCTGCACTCCCAACTCGACTTTAGTGGCACCCATCGCCAGCATAAGGTCTATTTCCCTCTCCCGTGCATAATCAGGTCGCGTCTCAAATGTGATACCTGTGTTCCGTATTTCGCGCCCTCTCTCTGCACCAAAGTCCGCCATAGCCTCTAAACACCTCTGCACAAACCAGTTCTGATAGTCTTGTGGTCGCGCAGTGAGTGTCCCGCCCATCAGTATCAACTCAACCTTCTCGAACTCGTGACCTATCTCCTCCAGTTGATGTAGCCTTGCTCGTACCTGTTCGTAAGGCTCGAAACCATGTTGTGCCGCTCTGATAGCCGCGGGTTCCTTACCCACGTAACTCTGTGGCGAATCGAAGTCGGATAAGGGTCCTCCTGGGCACATGATGCACCTGCCATGAGGACATGGATATGGCGAAGTCATTACCGCAACAGGTGCTACACCCGATGCAGTTCTCATCCGCTTACGCATCAAGTTCTCTTTTAGTTCTTCATTCCGGCTTAATTTCAACACATCGGAATTCCGCGGAATACTACTCAGCTTGTACTTCGCACTTATCTCCTTTTTCAGCCTATTTATGCTCTCCGCACTGGATAAGCATCGTTTCGCAACGGCATCTGCTATCTCCTTACATGCAGCGTCATAATTACTTTGTTCTATCCCTGCCGCCGCAGCACCACCAGCCGTTTCATACATATCCTCTTAAATCGCCGCTCTCCCGCTCTTGCTCTCGCTCTTGCTCTTCCCTTCTCCTTGCTTCCTCAATAAACCGCTTCTCCACGCGTCGCTTCTCTTCCAACTCCGTTGTATCTATCTCAAATCCCAATATCTCTCTTACCTTTTCTAATAGTTCTGTCACTGCATTGAAATCAGGATATTCCGGGTCTCCCTGAATTTGTGAGGTGCTTGCAAATAAAGCGACTCCTTTCAAGCCCTTAGTACGACCTATTGCAACTACGAGTCCGGAAAAGCCGATAAATCTATCCACGTTCGTTCTCTCAACTCCAAATTTGTACATCTCCTCCAGTAATTCCAGATCGGTTGCACAGCATCTTATCCCTTCCTCTATTACCTGAGCACCCAGTGAAATTACCTCTTTTACGCGATACGCCGTAAGTAAATCTGTAACTTTATCTGCAACTGCATACTGATTGAGCGAATTATAAGCCTGGTAGCCCTGCACTATTATAGTGTCTTGCACCGGATTTTTAACAGCATAAAACCTCACACCTGGGAGTGCCACCACATTGCCCTTTTCTATTCTCACGCCAGTACCACAGGGTGCACCGAGATAAGAAGGCCCGTAATAAATAGCCGGGAAGCCGTAAGAATATAGCTCTGCAAAGAATTGCGGACTCAATTTCGCTACAAGCTCGTCAACCACGAGTTTACCCACAGATCGGAGTCCTGACGACCCTACTATTGCTATCGGCTCTTTCAGTTCTATCTCTTCGCGGTACTCTATCCACACTTTCTTCGTTATGCCCATGCTTATTAGTAAAACTTCTCTAAAGAAAACTTTATACTTCGCACGACGGAATAAAGCGGCGTGATTGTTTCTTCACATGGGTGGTGGTGGAGTAAGTGCAAACGTGATACAAATATGTAAAACGATTGATACCAATTTAAAAATGAGTTAAAATATCAATTGAAGACCTCATCAATTTTTTATCAGATTATAGAAGGTCTTAAGGTGGTCTTTTACCTTATGTAGAGTAGATACATGACCGTAAAGAAAATAGCTGCGGATGACCGTGGCGTGTCGTCAGTACTCGGGGTTGTGCTGATGATCTCACTCGTGGTGATGATTACTTCAGTCGTGGCTGCGTTCGTCTTCAGTGCCGTCACAAACCAGCATCCATCGCCGTGTGCCGAGCTGGTGGTTAAAAATGCAGTAGCTGGTGAGCAGAAGCATAATGTAACCATCGTCCATTACGGTGGTGATGCGATAAATCTGGGCTCGAGCCTAAGCAATATAGAGATAAAGTATAATGGCCAGGTCTGTAACTTAATCAATAATGCAACATTGAAGGCATCGAATGGTACTGTGCTGAATACTGGTGTGAACAGGTTCTTTCATCTGGGTGACGAACTGGAAGTGAACGTGACTTACGCAGCTACGGGCTTCAAAGCAGGTGATTCTATTTGCATTGTCTATATGCCGTCACGGAGCATACTGCAACGCGTGACGGTGCCGTAAAGCGAGCCGTCTAATGAGGAGGAAAACCTGCATGCACAGAGGGAGGAGAATTTTATATGCACACAGATTCTTATGTTAACCAGATAATATGCACTGGCGAGAAAAAGAGTTACTTGAACTACTGAAGGGGCGGAAGTTAAACACGAGTGAAGTGGTTAAACGAGCGGACATGAGTAAAACGACCACATTGAAATATCTCGAAGGACTTAAAGGCAAGGGCTTAATCACTTGCGAGATGATAGGACCGACAAAGCTATGGTCACGGGCGAATGATGCAGAAGAGGTAGAGGCGGTAAACGTAAACAAGACAGAAAAAACCCATGAACAGAGTAGGATAGAGGAGTTTGTGCATGTGGACCGGGAGATATTCAAGCTATTAGACGAGTTTGAGCGCGCTACCGGAGAAAGACTTGAGGTTGTGATAAATAAAGAGGGTATAAAGCTGAGGATTAGGCTGTTATGAGCAGCGTAATAAGGCAATTTCTCGAGACATACTATATCCAACCCATAATCCATGACTCCGGCTACAATCCGGTAAACACCATCTCATGGGCTCTATTATTTGCATTAGTCCTTCTCCTGGTATTAAAATTACTGAATAAGCTCAGGGTAGAGATAGACCGGCATTTTATCGCTGCCGTAGTGCCATATATCCTGGTAGGCTCAAGCCTGCGTGTGATGGAAGATGCGGGTTTATTCCAACCACCACTACGCTACCTGATGATTACCCCGTTAATCTATCTCTGTGTGTTCTTCTGCGCTGTGCCCATCCTTGTCATATCTGTAAAGTTGTCGGGCACCAGCAAAAGGTATAATCTATATTTTGGCATTGCCGGCATGATATGGCTCTTTGCAGACATGGCAATCCTATTATTATCTGCGGAAGAGCTGATTTTACCCGGGGTCATCCTTGCGGTCCTTGGCATCACCAGCATAATAACCGGTATCATCTACACAATAGCCACAAAATTCAGGCTGAAGTTCCTGACAGAAAAATTGAACATATCGGTTCTGGCAGTGCATCTACTCGATGCTTCCTCTACTTATATTGGCATTGACCTGCTTGGTCGTTACACCGGAAAACACGTGATTGAAGAGCTTATAGTTAAGTATACGGGTTCCGCAGTCTGGATGTATCTACTCAAGCTTGGAGTACTCGTACCCGGGTTATATCTCTTAGATACACTGTTTCACGAGGAAGACAGAGCGCTTAAGAATATTATCTTGCTGGCTCTCATCGTCATTGGACTCGGTCCCGCAGTTAGAAACACGCTAAGAATGGCTTTTGGTATTTAATAATAATAAATAGCAAGTACAGATAGATAACTGCTCCTACCCGGCGCTCAAGGATAGGAAAGGAAGGAAGAAAGAAAGAAAGAAAGAAAGAAGCGAAAAGATGGGCGAAGAAAGCGGCTTGAGCAAAGCGGTATTGATAGTATGTGATGGGCTCGGGGACCGTCCCACGATGGAAAGGGGAACACCGCTACAAGCAGCCGATAAGCCCAATTGGGATGCGATAAGCGAAGCGGGGATAAATGGCTTGATGGATGTAATAGCACCGGGGGTAGTGCCGGGGAGTGATACCGCTCATCTTGCCCTCTTCGGGTACGACCCCTACGAGTTTTATCCGGGTAGAGGCGTATTCGAAGTGCTCGGTGCCGACATGCCTTTAAAGAAGGGTGATGTGGCGTTCCGGGCGAATTTCGCTACTGTTGATGCGGATATGCGAATCTTAGACCGGCGAGCGGGAAGGAAAGGCAGTAAAGAACTGGCAGAAGCATTGAATGGGCTTGAAATAGAAGATGTCAGGATATTGCTGAAAAATACCGTGGAGCATAGATGCGCAGTCGTGATGACAGGCGCAAATCTCTCTCGTGACGTATCGGATGTGGACTCACATGTGGCTGGAAGCATTGTAGCCGAATGTAATCCGCTTAAAGCAGGTGCGGCAGAGAAGAAGACCGCAAACATCGTGAACGAGTTCGTCCAGCGGAGTTATGAACTCCTGAATGCTCATCCCGAAAATGAAGAGCGGAGACGGAACGGAGAACTACCTGCGAATATCATTCTGCTAAGAGGTGCGGGCAGTTATGAGTCTGATAAGGTGCCACCGTTGAGCGAACGGTTTGGATTTAGCTCTGCCTGCGTGGCGGGTGCTTCGCTCTATAAAGGGGTTGCGAAATATATCGGGATGGATGTCGTTCCGGTTGAGGGCGCAACGGGCAAAGCCGATACGAATTTGAATAATAAGGCAGAAGTGGCATTGCAAGCGTTGAAACACTACGAGTTCGTATTCGTTCATATAAAGGCTACCGATAGTATGGGGCATGACGGCGACTTCGAGGGCAAGCGCGCGATGATTTCGCGAATAGATAGTGAATTTATGGCACGGCTGAGAGATGCTGATGCGTATATCGCCATTACTGCGGATCATAGCACGCCGGTATCAATAAAGCGGCATAGCAGCGACCCCACACCCATCGTGATAAAAGGAGAAGGGGTAAGGCAAGATGGAGTGACTAAATTCGATGAGATTTCTGTTGCATCCGGGGGGTTGGGCAGGATAAAGGGTCTGGACTTAGTTCCGATATTATCGGACTTTATGGGTTATTATAGGATGTACGGGACGTGAACTGTGTACGAGAATAAGGGAGGGTTGAACTTGCGTTGGAACTTTACAACGGCAAAGAATCGTCAGGTGAATAAAATGCCAACCCATGACATAATAGACAACCGTGGAGAAGTCCAGTTAGTGCACATGAAAGACCTGCCCAAGAACTCAGTTAGTGCGAAGTTCGCAGTTGACTACTTCTTTACCCGCGGATTGGAAACTATTGAAAAAGCAAGGAGTGTCTAACATGTACCGTCCAAATTTTACCATTACGAACAAAATCCTCAGCCACATAGCAGAGATTTCTGCTTCTCGTGAGGTCATACTTGACGCACCACTTCTCCCTAAGTGGGAAGTCAAATTGAGAAAAGAAGCAATTCTAAAGATGGCGCACCATTCTACGAGTATCGAGGGGAATAGACTCACAATGGAAGAGGTTAATAGGCTGCTCCGGGGTGAAGATGTAGCGGCATGGGAAAAGGACAAAAAAGAGGTTCTGGGCTATGTAAAGGTTCTGGAATACATAGACAATTTAGGAGAAAAAGGTGCAGACAAGATTACTGAAGATATAATCCTGGAAATACACAGGTTAAATACTCAAGGGATTCTTACGGATTCAGAAGCCGGACACTATCGAAAAGTGCAAGTAGCGGTGGTTAACGGTTTGGGAAGGGTAACCTTTCAACCACCGGAAGCATCGCAAGTTCCCTCTTTAATGCACGGCTTTGTTGCCTGGCTAAACAGTAAAGAAGCAAAAGAATTATACACCGTTTTGGTGAGCGGGATTGCACACTACGAATTCGTTCGAATACATCCCTTTGTAGATGGTAACGGTAGAACTGCACGGGCACTGGCAACTTTGATTCTATACCTTCGCGGGTTTGACACGAAACGTTTTTTTGCGCTTGACGATTATTATAATGAAGAACGCAGCAGATACTATGCTGCTCTGCAAACCGTTGACCCAAAAACAATAAATATCACTCAATGGTTGGAATACTTTACAGAAGGAGTAGCAGTAAGTATGGGTCGCGTGAAACAAGCGATTTTAGACCTGAGTGTAGATAGGCGTCTAAAGGAACAAAGAGGACAAATATACTTAAACGATAGACAGATGAAGATTCTCAAGTATCTTCAGACTAATCCAAGAATTACTATCCGCGAGATACAGAAAATGTTCGATAAAAAAATTAGTAGGGACACTGCAAACCGTGAGCTCAAGCTACTGTTAGAAAATAATTTGGTGAAAAGGATAGGGAAGGGGAGGGCGATATACTATGAACTGGCGTAAAGTAAACAATCGTCAGATTATCGTCAGATTATCGTCAGGTGAATAAAATGCCAACCCATGACATAATAGACAACCGTGAAGAAGTCCTGTTAGAGCACGTGAAGAACCTGCTCAGGAACTCGTGTGCCAAAGTTCTTTCAATGCATTCATAATATCAATAGCGCCTATAATCATGCAAATGCCTGCTAAAAAGATAAAAATACCAAAGATGCTTCCTCCAATTTTTAATAATGGCTGAGAAGAAACAACATTATTCATTATTATTGCAAGCCCAACCGCAATACACACACTGCCGCGTACGCACCACTGACTAAATTTTGGTGTTATTTTTTATTTATTTAGGCTACCTAAGCAAAAGGCTCCACCCGCTATTAAGATAACTAAACCTAAGCAAAATGCTACACCCGCTATTAAGATAACTAAATCTAGCGGTAATATGAAAATAGAATAGTTGCCTTTTACGAAATCGGGGGCTTTTACGATTATCGCTACAATAGCTCCCCCCATAATTCCATTGATCAACGCTCTACCTGTTTCCCATATTGACTTGGGATTTTTTTTTCTAGCCATACAAAATAACCAACATCCAATGAAGGCAAAAATGAAGGCAAGAATGAAAAGAGCGATAATAATCCCCACAATACCCGCCTCTATTGCATCCATAGAGAGTGATAAACGAATGCTATTATATAAACGTTTAAGATTCAATATTTCAATCTATATATCTTTGTATTTACTACCTTTTACAAAGCAATGGAAGATAGAGCGGTAACAATAGTGGAAGAGGAAGGCATGGTGCATAATAGCCAGATAGTGATAGAGGGACTGCCAGACGTGGGTCTGGTGGGTACCATCGCAGCGTCTTACATCATAGAGAAGATGGGTTATGAAAGAATGGGCTATGTCGAATCTGATTTGTTCCCTCCAGTCATGGTAATACATGACGGTAAATTACACAGTCCTTTCCGTATATATGGCAATGAACACGTGATAGTGGTGTTATCCGAAGTTGCGATACCGCCGGACGCAGTTTATCCAATGACATGGGCTTTAGCTGATTGGTTCAAGAGTATCAATGCGGAACTCGTTATTTCTGTGACAGGTCTACCAGCGAAGAACAGGATTGATATAGAGAAGCCGGAAGTGTTTGCCGTGGGAAATACCGATGCCGCCGTGGAGAAGCTGAAGGAAACTCAGATGAATCTGCTGGAGGAGGGTTTCATCGCGGGTTCCTACGCGATAATGCTAAGGGAATGTCAGAAGAGGAATCTGAATGCGATTTCGCTGCTCGCACAGTGCTTCCCGGTATATCCCGACCCGGGTGCCGCGGCATCGGCAATTGAAGCTCTCGATAAGTTTATAAATGTGGGCATAGATGTAGGCGAATTGATGGAGCGGGAAGAGGAGATAAAATTAAAGGCGAGGGACCTCATGCGTGAGACCGCTCTCTCCGCGCCTGAACTGCAAAAGGGCGTGGAGCAGGATATGCCCATCATGTATCGTTAGGTAAAAAATGAGATGAGAGTAGAAAGAAGGATAATAGAAGCGACATGGGACAATAACGGCGATTTAGAGCCGCTATTCGAGCTGGAAGATATAGGCGGTGCGATACAGGTCACCGTTGACCTGCCGCGGGTGAAGAAAGAAGACGTAGCGATAAATATGACAGCGGATACGGTGGAAATAATAGCGAAGATGAGCGAGGCGGTTTGCTGGGAGCGGTGGGGTAGTATCCAGAAGAGAATAACATTTCAGACACTCAGGAAACAGATAAGACTCCCGGAACCCATAGACCCGAAAGAAGCATCTGCATCGTTCAAAAGCGGTATTCTTCAGATTGTAATGCCAAAGGTAAGGGAAAAGGTGTGGATAACCATAGAATAGAACAGAATAGAAGAAGAGGCTATCTTTTAAATAATCTCACGCCAGCCTTTATACGCTCTATATTTCCCGTCGCATCTGCAACTGCACTCGCTCTACTATCTCCAACACCTATGGCACTGGCTATGGGCTCGCCCTGCTTTATAATTCTACCCTCCTCCGGAATATCAACGATTCCTCTGCCAAATTTCTCGATTACCATCCCATCCTGCTTCGCAAATGCAATCACCTTCGCAGCATGCCTCTCAGTCACCACGCTTTCCGGGAGTAAATCGTTTCTAACCGCTTTCACGCACGCATCTACCATATTCAAACCAGTAGAAAGTTCCACGGTGTCTAAACTACCCTGAAACCGCGGGTTCACTTCTATTACAAAAGGGCCACCGTCATTAATAACAAAGTCAACGCCATTGCTGCCAATCAGTCCCAATTCATCCGCTAAGAACACGGCTATTTCACACATCCGTGTATAAAATTTAGTTCTGAACGGCGTGATGTTTCCGCAATAGACGAACGGACCCTGAGCGGAGCAAAGCGACTTCAGCCCAATTAACTGCTCGTTTACAGCAACCGGCGTCGTATCGTGTCTCGCGGAGATGGTAGATACCGAAGCATGCTCGCCTTTTATGTATTCCTGAAATAAGAACTCCGGTTGTTGTTTGGCATAGCGAAACAACTCTTTTTCGGTTTCACAAAAGAAATTGGCAATTCCACCGCCGCCGTGAGCTGGTTTCGCTACCACGGGATAGTGTAACGAATTCGCTATTTCCGCTTCTTCTATTACTTCACGCCCGGTGCAGGTAACAGGATGAAGGATGCCTAATTCATCCAGCCTAACTGCCAGCCACGCTTTATCCGATACTTCCTTCATCTTCTCCGGCATGTTGCCCAGAATCTTTCTATCCGCCTTACAACTTTTTAAGAATCCAAAATCAGCACACTCTAACCCCGAGCCTATAATAATGCCGTCCATATCAGTTATCACCCTTTCGAAGCGTCTAACCTCAGTTTGAAGCAGAAACGGATTTAAAGGTGTATATCCACAGGCACATCGCCGCGTATCCACATCGCCGAAGGCGTCTGCGGCATACATCTCATAGCCCGCCCGGCACCCTGAGCAGACGATATGCCGGACTGAATACCCTACTGCCAATATCTTCTCTGTCATGCGTGTATGTTTACCAACATATTAAGCAAGAAAAAGGGGAAAAGGTTTTAACACGGAAATCAAACTTAAAGCTGCAATGTCACTCGAGCCACATCTATTAGATATAACCGTGATTACAATACTGGTAGCAGGGACTCTCGTGCTTTATTCGTACTTAAAACGTAAAATAAGCAATTCTGGATTCATAGGAACGCTGATGCTCGGTACGGGCATTCTGTTAACGCTTGGGCTGGAGTATAGTTTTGCCGGCTTGCTTGCACTGATGTCCTTCTTCCTATTCGGGAACTTAGTCACGAAGTATAAATACGAGACGAAAGCCCGGCTCGGCGTGGCAGAAGGTAACAAAGGCAGACGCGGCATAAATAACGTGGTTGGTAACGGATTGTCACCACTGATATTCGCCATTTTATATGCCCTCTCTTCTGATAATACTATCTTCTTGCTCGGCTTCTCCGGGTCGGTTGCTACCGCCTGTGCCGATACATTTTCCACGGAAATCGGTCAGGCGTATGGAAAGCCGCGGTTAATCACAACCCTGAAGAAGGTTCCGGTAGGCACCAGCGGCGGCGTTAGTTTATGGGGTCTTGGTGCTGCACTGCTCGGCTCCTTTTTAGTTACGCTTGTCTGTCTCACATTTGGCATAGATATTGAATGGCAAATCTTCTTTATCATCTGCCTCTTAGCCGGGTTCCTGGGCGGTATTGCCGACAGCATCCTGGGCGCTACGGTGGAAGATAGGAAGCCACTAAACTTGAATAAACATCACGTGAACATCTTAGCTACGCTATTCGGTGGTATATTCGCGATTGCGATGGGCTATGCCCTTCTTATTTAATCATAGCTGCAAATATGGTGAGATAGCATGTCAATCCTGATAAAGAACGTACTGTTGGACGGTAAAGAGCGGAACATCTATATTGCGGGGAATCAGATAGAAGCGATTAGCGATGTGGGGAATAGAGAAAGACCGGGTGGCGAAGCTGAATTTGTAATAAAAGGAAAGGGTATGGCGGCGATTCCCGGGCTCTTCAATGCGCACACACACGCGGCAATGACTTTATTACGTGGCTATGCCGATGACATGCCGCTTCAAGAATGGCTTGAGACGCGGATATGGCCAGTCGAGGCGAGATTGACGGAAGAGGCGGTTTATTGGGGTACGAAGCTTGCATGTCTGGAGATGATAAAATCCGGTACAACTTTCTTTAACGACATGTATTGGCACTGGGGCGGTAGTGCGAAGGCAGTTCTCGAAACTGGGATAAGAGCGATGTTATCCGCAGTATTTATTGATGGGTTTGACGAGGCGAAGGCAAAGGAGCAGATAAGCAGGCTAAAAACTCTGTACGAGTCGAGTAAAAAACTACCGGCACGGATTAGTTTCGCGTTGGGTCCGCATGCAATCTACACAGTCTCGGAGGAAAGCCTCTGCTGGGCACGTGAGTTCGCGGATAAACACGACCTTCTGGTTCATATACACTTATCAGAGACTGAGGATGAAGTAGAGGACTGCTTAAAGCGGTATGGTATGCGACCAGTGGAATACCTCGATAGCATTGACTTCTTGAATCCGAGGACAATTGCATCTCATTGCGTTCATGTGAACAGAAAAGAGCTGGAGTTATTGAAGAGACATGAAGTGCAGATCGTGCATAATCCGGCATCAAATATGAAATTATCAGCCGGTAGGATGCCCTATGAGGAGATGAAAGAGGCGGGATTATATGCAAATATTGCACTTGGAACCGATGGTTGCGCTTCTAATAACAATCTTGATATGTTTGAGGAGATGAAAATAGCCTCATTATTTCATAAAGCGTTTACCAATCCTACGAGCATGCCGGCATCAGAGGTTTTTGAACTCGCAACTGCGAATGCCGCGCGAATGTTCAGGTTGAACTCAGGCGTAATCGAGCCCGGGAGATTAGCGGACATTGCCCTGCTGGACTTGAAGCACGTGGCACTTACGCCGAACCATAATCTGGTGTCGAACATCGTTTATGCCGCGAACGGCAGTTGTGTTGATACAGTGATATGCGATGGCAGGATTTTGATGCGGGGAAGGAGAGTAAAGGGAGAGGAAGAGATAAAGGATAAGGCGAGAGAGGTTGCGTATGCATTAGTCTCTCGTTGATAGGTGCTACTCTGGCAAGCGTTTTGTTCGTTATAATAGTTGGAAAAATCATCGGTCTGGTTGTAGGTGCGGGCATAATAACTACCGGTAACATTACCGGGGCGTCATTCAACCCTGCGCGAACCTTTGGACCCTATGTTGGAAACGCTCTATTTGGAGGACCAGACCTTTGGGCTCAGTTCCCGGTATATATTATCGGTCCTGTAATTGGAGCGCTTATTGCTGCTTTCTTATACACGTATATCGCCGAGCTCAAATGGGAAAAAAAAATGAACTCCAAAACCCCGTAGCCATTCTTAATATCCATGACTCTTTTATAAGCATCTTCTAATGATTGAGTTGCACTTTCCCAGTCTTCCTTAAATTTTTGGGGGTTACATAGTCTAAAAACCTATACTTTGCTTTGGTAGTTTCCAAAATAGCTCGCAGCTTGATTTCATGTTTATATAATCTTGCGGTTAAAATAAAGGTTCACCGGTTCTATTTATTCGCTCAAAGGTCTCAACTATTTTTTCTAAATCGGTATCTCTGGGTAAGGGAACTATGTGAATTTGATAATTCATAAAATTATTACGATTGACTGAATATGGGCCTCTCCCAAGTGGGCACAATTTTTACCTTAATCTTATCTTTCCCGCTTATTAGTATCCCTTCCCCTTGCTTAAGGTTTATGATCTCATTTTCCCCCGCTCCAAAGAATTTATTATTTTTTCTGGCTTGCACCTTGTTTTTCAGTTTCAGTTTTTCCTGCACCAGAGCCGCCTATTAGTATGAAATGACCGTTGAGGAAGGAACCCGGCTCCCAGAAACGGTTATCACCAAGAAAAACTTTGATTGCATCTTTCTTTTTTGCGTTATGGTTTATAATTGGGATAGGGGGAGTTTCATCACCCCCAGACGTTGGGGTTACGTCGGGCTTTGGTTTGATATCCCCTGTCGGGGGTGTTTTAATAAGCCCGTCCGAATTTAACTGCTTTATCACATCAGAAAAACGCTCACAGTCTTCTCTCTTCATTCGATTATTTACATCCACTTTCTGCTGCTTCAAAATCTCCAAAAACTTAATCTCGTTCAGTACATTGCCGTATTCCTCTTCTAATTTAGAGAGCGAGGGTTTAATGATTGATTCATAATCCATTCCTTCGATCCCTGTTTTTATTTCACTCCAGACTTCAGAAGGAATCGCATATTTGTAGTGAAGACGACAGCTACCTGTGCTGAAGCTATGTTCCACAACCTTACATCGCTCTGGAATGGAATCCATAGATTTATAGAAGCGTTCTTCCTTCATTAATTGACCCGCTATCGTTCCAATAACGGCATCACTCTTGAATGCTTTGTTGCAAACGATAAGTTCTCGAACAAGACTTTTTGCACTATGTTCGGCGCTATCATTCAGACGATTCCACATTCCATCTTTTGTAACAACCCATAAAAAGCCTGTATCTCCCAGTGCCATGACGTTTGTATCCGCGAGAAGATATTTGAAGAAGAACAGGTCGTAGATTGTTTTAATCTTGAACTCGAACTTTAAATCCTGCTTCTTCCTCTCAAACTCCTCTTTTGCAATATTCACAAGTGGACCCGTGATATCTATCCTAATCTCATGGACCTCCCCACTATGATGTCTATTGTGACCACAGTATGAAACTCCACCAACAACATGATAATCGGTCGTTATTCTTTCTCTCCCCATCCAATCCGCAAAGACTTGTTCAACTTCTCGAAGCACATCCTCTACGATTGAATAGGGTATAAGTCAAATGATATTTCTCTTCATAATCTCCTACTGTTACCCCATCAATCCCTTCACTTGCGTTGCAGCCCAGTATCCCATCTCCCATTTTCTCTATTATCACGGAAGGATTATAAGGCGTTCTAATAATATAGCGTGAATATACCTGTTTTTTCTCAGCGTTTTCCGAAGGGTGCTTTATCTTATCATCCAATTTCTCTCGGTAGATAGAAGCTATCTCCCTTCGCCTCTTTATAAAATAGTCCAATTTCTTTAATTGGATAATCGAAATGCCACCACTTGTACCCACTTTTTTATGGTACTGATGCCCCCTCTCACGGTCAAACACATAAACCCTTACGAGGACAATCTCAACTGGGCTGCATTTCGCGTTGCAGGAAAAGATAACCTCCGCGATGTCGAAATCAACGAGGTCAACAATATGCTGTCCTGCAAGGACGAGAGTCGCGGCTTCTTCACATATGAGTGGAACACTGTGGAATCACAAAAAAGTCTATTTCGGATGCAACGGTCGCATCTGCACGAATTGTGGCATAATCCTCATATCCATATACTCGTGACCGAAGGAGGATTCGACAGACATGGCAGGTTTATCCATCAGAAGTGCATCCCTTTCAACGCTATGCGAAAAACAAAGAAAAATGACATTCGTGTGCTATGAGAAGGGACCTCCGATAGAAAACGAAGTGTTTGGATGCAAATTATCTGATTGGAACCACCCATACTCACTAAATAATCAATCTTTGGCTTTTCACTATACCCTACGATGCTGTTACTATCATCGAGTTCAACACCACACCGAAGTCTATTTTCACATCTCTCTTATTAAGTGCTATCGTTGCAATAGCGCCGTTTCTCTTATGGTAATTGCCTAAGTCAGAATAATCGAGTGTGGTTAGCACGTCACCATTCATCATCAAGAATGTTTTATTCAACTCTTCTTTTATCAATCCCAAACCGCCAGCCGTTCCCAACGGGTTATCTTCTCTTGAATATTCTATTTTAACTCCTATTTTGCTACCATCGGTAAAGAATGTCATAATTAACTCAGCAAGATGCCCAACGGTTATTATTATCTCATCAAAAGCATGAGATTTCAGTTGTCGAATAACAATTTCGAGAATTGGCTTATCGCCAATCGGCATCAGTGGTTTTGGGAATACAGTAGTATATGGTTTCAGTCTCGTTCCTTTTCCCCCTGCAAGTATTATTGCTTTCATATCAAAACAACTTTTGTGAAGACTTTTACCATTTGTTTACCTGATACCGGCAATAGCCTCTTTTCTGTCACACCGTCATCTCTACGGCTATGTTTTTTGGTTGTCGCACCACTTCTTTTCTTGCCTTCTCGTTTGCTACTTCAAGATACAATTGAATGGCTTCCTGGATATTTCTTAATGCCTCTTCTCTCGTCTCTCCTTGGGAATGGCATCCCTTCAATGCAGGGCAGTGCACTGAATACGTCCCCTCTTCTTCTTGTTCTAATACGATTTCCAATTCCATTTCACTACTCACCTAGCTATTATAAAACCCGGGTTTATATAAATAAAGTTGTTGCAGAATAAACTTTAATAAGGTGTATCACCGATGGAAAAATAAGGTGATGAAAGGTGATAGGAGAAAAAGAAATAGAAAATGTGATACCCCACTTGTCGTTCGAGTCGTGATGGTTCTAATGTATATACGCCTTTATACGACACAAGAAGTAGTTGCTTCTATCTTCGACCAACGTAAGTGGGATGTTTGCCGGGATTTAC
>JBAQFZ010000072.1:0-5209 GCA_049287525.1 Halobacteriota archaeon
ATGTGCGAGAACACCATCTTCAACTCTGGTTTCTTCAGTACGGCGATTGTGTACCTTTTTATCAACTCATCATATTCGATTATGTCTTCACGGTCATCAACTGTGCACACGTGACTTATCCGTCCAAGCAGCGGTTTTGCACCTCCCGTTTCGATTACTATTGCTGTCTTCTTCTTATCGTCTTCGAGTATCTCCAGAATGGATTTTATCTTCGATTTGCCCACATCGTTATTCGAGAATATTCCATGAACCCGGGGTTCCAGACCTGAGAGAATAGAACCAATTGCCGGTGTTGTATGGCTGCTTACGGTCTCACACTCGAATATAAGCCCTTTTTGTCCTTGTGCGAGCTCGTGGAGACACCGTAGTTCGCCTGCAAACTCGGAATAAAGCCAAAAATCCAGGCTGTCAATTACCAGCAATGCCACCACAGGCGGGAGAGTATAGCGCGAATAAACGAAAGCGAGTATTTGCTCGACTGGACGGGCGGGTGAACTCAACGGAACGTTGAAATATTCGGCTAAGGTGGGTGCTATTTGCAATAATGAAATCATAATGCAGGCTGCTTTTTTGATAACTTCCGGTGTGTGAACTCCTTTGCGCCCGCGCCTACATACCGCGCCACTACCTGCCCCGACCCGAGCAGCATATATTTATATATGATTAGCCCCTCCGGTCCGACAGGACCGCGTGCATGCACCTTGTACGTGCTTATACCCACTTCGGCACCCTTGCCATATCGGAAACCGTCACTGAACCGAGTGGAAGCGTTGTGCATTACCGAGGACGAATCCACGAACCACAAGAATTTCTGTGCCGTTTCTTTGTTCTCCGTCACGATTGCATCGGTATGCCCCGAGCCGTAACGGTTGATGTGCTCAATAGCTGCGTCTACACCGTCAACCACTTTGATAGAGATGATTAAATCGTTGTATTCAGTACGCCAGTCTTCTTCTGTTGCAGGTTTTATCTGGTCCGTACCACCCACACCCAGAACCGCCCGCGTTTTTTGACAGCCCCGGAGCTCAACACCCGCCTTCTTATACCGATCGGCAATCCGTGGTATGAACTCAGATGCAATTGCAACATCCACAAGCAAAGTCTCCGCCGCATTGCAGACCGCGGGATATTGAACTTTGGCATCATAGCATATATCCACCGCCATCGCCAGGTCGGCATCACGGTCCACATAGACATGGCATACACCCTCGGAATGCCCTAAGACCATGATATTGGTGTTATCCTGTATATATTTCACCAATTGTTCGCTGCCACGAGGCACTAAAAGGTTTATATATTTGTCCAGTTTTAACATCTCGTTCACGTCCTCCCGCGTTTCGAGTTGTTGAATCCAGCCCGCGGGTATTTCTTCGCTTACCGATGCTTCTGATACTACCTTGAATAGTGCAGCATTTGAATTGCACGCTTCTGAGCCGCCTTTTAGCATTACGGCATTCCCGGTTTTGAGACAGAGCGATGCGATTTGAACCAGGGCGTCGGGCCTCGATTCAAATATCACACCGATTACACCTATGGGGCATGAAACCTGAAATAGCTCCAGCCCCCTGTCTAACTCGATTGCCAGCTGTGTCCTTCCAACCGGGTCTTCTAATTCCGCAACGTCTTTAACACTCTTTATTATCTCGTCTATCTTGACGTTATCCAGCTTTAACCGGTCGAGCAGTGCTTTTGACAGCTTACCTTCCCGCGTTAATTCCAATGCAGCTTCAACATCCTTTTCATTGGCTGCAAGTATCTGTCCACGGTTCTCATCAATCGCAGCCGCAATTCTGAGTAAGGCATTGTTCTTCCCTTCGGTTCCTGCATTAGCCAATTTAAGCGCGGCGCCCTTCGCTATACTCGCCTTTTCTAATATACTTCCCCCTGCTACTTTCATCTTTAATCTCCTGTATGTATCTGCTCTGTGGTAGTTTAAATAATGATGAGGGGTTGTTAATTAATATAACTTATTCGTTACAGAGTCTTTTCAAGCAGTCTATCGCCTCTTTCTCCCTATGCCCCCCGCATTTCTCCACAATTCCTGTATAACGTTCTATCGCTCTATTCATGTCGTCCTTCTCACGCTCATCTATAGCTATAGCATACCGCGTTGCCAGGATAGTAGCTTCTATTACCGCATTAAGCCCCCTATTTATTGCTCTTGCTGCCTTTACCTTTACCTTTACCTTTACCTTTATATTTTGTTCTATCGCAAGCGGTGTCAATAGAAAAAGGAACGAGTCGGCTCTTTCTTCGATACGGTGGCACTCGAACTTTATCCATGACTCCGCGCTTTTTAGCACCGGGAACCCCGAAAAGCGTGCGAAATGGCTCTCATCCAGATTATCAAACGCAGCTTTCACAAATAAGAGCGCATCATCTGTTACATTCGCAGCCAGCTCCCCGGTTTCCATCACGTTAGAAAGTGTTTGCGAACCTTTGTATAAATTCACAAAATACGCGTCTTTGCCTTCATCTTCGCGGCACAATATTCCAATAGGTGCTGCGTTCGGTACTCCGGAAACAGACCGTGTCGTGGCTATCACTTCTGATATGCCCTCGTAGAGCCCCGCTTCTTTTAAATCCATCTTTTTGGTTATGATTGATTGATTATCTTTAGTTTACTTCCAGCACAAAAAAGTATAAGTGAACCCCTCCTTTCCGGGCGGGATTCGTGATGACTTATCGCCTTCCACTTACATATTAAAAAATACTTTCTGATTCTCCGTTTGCCATGTTATTGGTGTGTACGAATATATACGGGAGTTATTACTGTATTTGGAGTACTACTGCCTAAAAGCTGAATTGGTGACCATCCACTGCCTCCAAATTGCCAATTATACGGAGGTACAATATTTAATATGCGTGGGTATCCTGTCGTTTTTACAGTTGTGTTATAATTGCCTTCTTGCGGGAACAGCGGGTAGAATGAAGTTGTCAGTTCCCAACCCCCCCAACCAAAAGGTGCCTTTATTCCCATAATCCCTGTATATCCATTTGGTGACATAGTGTAAACTGTGGCACTGACGGTACTTACCATACTCACAATAGCCAATACTAATATTATAGTTAATATCTTTTTCATTTTCTTTTCACCTCCTAAATACAAAAGGTCAAATCAACTTTGCATTCACTATCCCATCACGACCTGGTCTGCTTGTAACCACAGCATCGCCGATGTCCGTCCCGATCACCGCACCCTTTGTTGTTATATTCCGCCTGACGAAGAAAGTATTAGCAGTGTTACTTTTCACTGTGATTATTCTCGCCTTTTTCGTTCTTCCACTTTTCGTGTCGGCAACGTTCGCAAATTCACAGCGTAACAGCCGGAGTTTCATATTGCCGCCCATTGTTCTTACTTTTTTACGCCGTGTCGTTCCGATAACCGTATCCGTCGCCGGTCTTCCCGCCTCATACGCCCTCTTCTTTCTGTGATAGTGAACCCTTCCACCAGTATATTTCCGCGTTGATCTACCATGCCATCTCATTTTACCATCTCCCTCTTTCCGCTTAGGGGCCTACAAATCCACATTCCTCACACCTGTATAAATTACTTTGCTTCCGGCACTTCGCACATCTACCCAGCTCTACCTGCCCACAATTAGGACACGCAAAGATCGTGTAACCTACTCCCTGCAGCATTACCCCGCAAGACACGCAATACTCTGTCATACCCTGTTCCCTCTCTTACTATTTTTATCCCCTTCGCTTCTCGCGCTATCGCCACCACTGTGGATGGCATACTATACTTACACCTACCACCATTTATAGTAATATCTGCTTTTATCTCTACTTCTTCTACTCGTGTGGGCGGCGTACTACCTGTGACATTAGCACTTGTAGCAGTTATGGGTCCTGTTTCTTTTATTATACTCAGTGCTACTTCGTTATCCGGGAACCGTATGCCGACGATGTCAGACCCCGCGGTTACAATCTCAGGCACTATCTCCTTTTTACGCAACAATACCGTAACGGGTCCCGGCAGTAACTCGGTCAGGACCCCTGAATCATCACTGTCCACATATGCAACTTCATGTAGCATCTCAAACGAGGAAACAGCGATAGAAATGGGCTGGGTTAAGTCTCTCTTCTTTATCATATACACTTTCCGGACTGCATTCTCGGAATACGCATTCGCACCTAAGCCATATAACGTTTCAGTTGGATAAATCACCACTCCACCTCGTTTTATTATGGCAATGGCAGTTTTTATCTGGCCTTCTATACCAGCAAAGGATGATTTTCGCTTTACTTCCGACCTCACTAACTCTTCGTCTTCTAAATACTTTATTCTCGTCTCCATGGACCCCATAGTTCTATAATTATTAGCTTTTTATCTTAATAATATATATAAAATAGGAAAGTGATAGTAATTTCAAGTTGCCAGAATAAATAAGGATAGCGAAGGCGAAGCAAAAAGGTAAAGGTGATGAAACCTTTGAGGAGAGTAATAAAATAAAATGCACGATATGGATACAACGAAATACGTAGTTCATGCTAACATCACAGCCGATGGTTTTGTGGAGAAATCTGATGTGGTGGGCGCAATATTTGGTCAAACAGAAGGGTTATTAGGCGAAGAGCTGGACCTGAGAGACTTGCAGAAGAGCAGCAGGATAGGCAGAATAGAGGTAAACATCGAGTCGAAAGGCGGTAAATCCACGGGTGAAATACTCATTCCATCTGGCCTGGATAAGGTAGAGACGGCAATACTTGCCGCTTCTTTGGAGACTATAGATAGAGTAGGTCCCTGTGTTGCGCATGTCGAAGTAACAAAGGTGGAGGACATAAGGGCAACGAAGAGGAAGCGGATTACTGAGCGAGCAAAAAAGATAATGCGTAGCGTTATCGAGACGGCAATAGACAGCGATATGATGGTGAATGAGGTGAAAGAGGCGGTGCGGACGGAAGAGATAGGGCAATATAAAGGCGTGCCCGCCGGACCAAACATAGAGAATTCGGATGCTATTATCATCGTGGAGGGCAGAGCGGATGTATTAAATCTATTAAAATATGGCATTAAAAATGCAATAGCCGTAGAGGGCACGAATATCCCTCCCCTAATACCCAAACTGAGCAAGAGGAAGATAGTTACGGCTTTCTTTGACGGCGATAGAGGGGGCGATCTCATATTAAAAGAGCTTTTGCAGGTTGCCGAAGTTGATTATATCGCCATGTCTCCAGAGGGCAGAAGTGTCGAGGACATGAC
>JBAQFZ010000073.1:0-9620 GCA_049287525.1 Halobacteriota archaeon
AATGTTGGACTAACCAAAGTCCAGGTAGATGAGATGTGGTCATTCGTAAAAAAAAACAAAAGAACGTTGACGGAGGAGATGGTGACGATGATAGACAGGGCGATTGCTGGATATACATAGCGAAGAAGGCAGATACAAAGCTTCATTTAGCACATAGTACAGGTAAAAGAGTGCAATACACGGCAGATAAACTAATGAGAACGGTGAGAAAACGGGGCAAGAAACCAACGGAGGATGAGAAGGCTACTTTCGCCAGTGACGGTAACGTTCAGTACACCAGTGCCATCCTGGAGAACTTTGATGTGGAGACGATCAATTACGGACAACTCGTCAAAGAAAGGGAAGGGGGCAGAGTGGTTGGTAAGACCAGAGCAATCATTTTCGGTGAGGTAGATGATGTGGACATAGATACGGTTTACATAGAGAGGTACAACCTAACGTTGAGGCACGGCATTTCGAGGCTGGTCAGGAAAAGCTTATGCTTCTCTAAATGTAAGGAGATGTTGGACAACCATCTGGATGTGTATCAGTGCTATAACAATCTGATCAGGGTTAATTCGGCATTAACGATCAAAACGAAGAAAGGTGAGAAGAACATCGTGAGAACACCGTGCATAGCTGAAGGTATCACGAATCACATTTGGACATGGGAGGAATTGTTGATGTTCAAGGTGGGTCACGAAACTTAGGACATTACCTATATTTCATACTATCTGCTCAATAAAAGGTGGACTTTAGAGTTTTCTGCATGTATCCAGAATGGACATCATGTTCTCCCATGCAGCTATGCCCAGATACTGCCGGGCATCGTCAGATATCATGATCTTATCTGTCATTTCGTCATTATCCAGTCCAAGAATGCCCTTAATCGTGTCTCGGTCTTTCTTAGGGGTGATGAAGAAAGCGGAAAACATCTCGTTACAGATCACGTGGACATGGTGATTTTCCTGTCAACACGCCTGTACTCCGTTCTATCTATCTTAATTCCGGGCTTCTTCGCACTTTTTCGCCAGTTCTTCTTCCCTTCCCCTTCCCCTTTTTGGTTTGGGATGTCAACTTCATTTTCAATTCTCTTAGGCGAGACCTTTGGCTTTCCTTTCTCGCCCTTCAGCCTGTTTATCGCATCTTCCAGGGATTGAATTTTATGTTGCAGCTCTTCTATGAGCTGAGCTTCGGATTCTATGATATTGAGAAGTTTGATTATTTATGAGGGTTTTGACTGTTTCCTTGTCACTAAAATCTATGCTTTCTGGATCCAGAGTTACTATCTCTTCAGGGATAGTGGTAGCCATAATAAGTATGCATCTGAAATATCGCCTTATAAAGCTTTCGATTTTTATTTTAAAAACCACTGGATATTGAGCAATTACCTTTTTTCCTTGCCTTATGGATTTGTATTCCGCCAGCTATACACGATTACCCCGCTTGTGTCTTTTGATTGCCATGCAGGTGTTGTGTTATAACAGCTACACCTATACTGTTCAGGTAATAAGACTTATTAAACCCCACACTGCCCCTACTCCCGCACCTACTTTCCATTTTTTCATCGTATCATTCCTTAACCTTACTCTTTCTCCGCAATCTCGGCATCAACTTCGATTTGAAAAGCCAACCGAGACCGACCAGGATTAATATTGGTAAGGCGTATCCAACGAGGATTATAAGTCCTCGTATCACCGATACAAATCCTCCGAATGCAGCACGAAGAGCATCCCTTATCCCCCAGCTATGTGTTATCGGCTCAGGCTCATACAATGAAACGGAAATCGTGGCAAGTTCGACACGGTCATCAAGATATTTTATCCGCCCGGTAAGTCGTTCGATCTCACTTCGCACACGCCATATTTCTCGTTCAACCTCAAGAACTTCCTCTGTATTATTAGCCATATCCAGTATCTCCACTAACCGCTTCTCCTGCCGCTCGGAATTGTTAAGCCTCGCTGTCAAATCAATGTATTCTTCCGTAACGTCTTCTCCGGATGTGTGTTTTGATTTTACATCTCCGAGATGCTCTATTTCCGTGATAACTGCGAGAAACTTATCTGTTGGCACCCGGATTGTAATATCACCCCTCTTACGTCCGGTATCAGTGCCATATGTGTGGGAATCAGAAATAAATCCATTTGACCGCTCTACTATTTTGATAACTGTGTCAGAACTCGATTGGAAGTCTTTTACTTCGATACTCAATGAAGCACATTGAATTATCTTTTTCTCGGTATCCGCATCGCTATATCCTGATTCCGACGTTCCAACTGACACCGTTTTTTCCGCATATTTTGGCATTAGTGATTCTGGCGCGGCCCGCGGTACGGGCGTGGGCATTGGCATTGGCATTGGAGGCTCTGGTGGTAGTGCGAATCCGCCACCTTCTCCCGGGGGAATTGGATACCCTTTCTGTTGTGAATAATCGGTCGGTCCCTTTGAACCCAGCGGTCATGAGGCGACCAGAAAACCCGCTGAAGCTGCTAATACGCAGAGCACGACGACAACCGCTATTTTGGTATATTTTTCCATTTTCATCACCTGCAAAATCCATTGTTTTTTTATCCCTTATAAAGATTTTTGGTATCCTCTTCAAATTAAAGGGTAACGCGAAAAATCGGGTTCCATAAGTTTGAGAGGATTGCTAACAGGTCCCCAAATTGTTCCATCTCACTATTCGTTTCCGACCTGCCAGTACGCTCTCGTATCGCCTTTCTTGTTCTGCGATGGTTACTCTCTAACCAATTATTATGGCGCCGGAACGCGACTTTTTTACCTTTAACAATGGGATAAGGGACAAATAGCTCTTCCCAATGGCTTTCAAATTGGTTTTGCGGCTAATCCGTAGCTTATCACGCAACTCGTCCAACCATTCTAACGTCTTATCCAAGATGCGATAATGCCGAAACACCTCTGAATCGTCTAGAACATCCCTTAAACATGTATGTAATTGGACGACTTATCCATTTAACATGTTTTTCTACGGGATAAAGCAAGTAATCAACGGCTATATGCACCCACCGCTGTTGTAGCTTATTTGGAAAGATATTTGAGGCGCATAGCGCGAGACCTTTTGCCATATCTCGAACTATAACAAGCAGTGAGCCATAGGTCTTTTTGAATTTTGATAGGACGGGTTTAACATGTTCCTCTGTTGCAGAGGGAATAAAATCCGCGTCGAGTACTATACCATTGTGCACTGCTCTTTCCTTTTCCCGGAAACACCAGATGAAGGCGAGTTTTTTTTTCTTCAATATTATAGCGGATGATAATCTCTTTGAGTTCTTTGCGTTTTACGGACTTACCCATCCCATCGAGCATGAGATAAACGTCATCCGCAGAGATTGTATCGCTAAGAATCAGTTGTGCCAGGTATCCAAAGTGAATTTTTTCGATGTCAAACGAACTCGGATCAGGGAGATTGTCGGGGTTACTCCCTAAATACCGGACATGATGTTGAATTACCTTTTTTCCTTGTCGTTCGTTCCATACTTCAGCATACCGTATTTTATTTCCCTGCTTAATCTTGCGGATGAATGTTTTGTGTTCTGTCATATATGTAGTGTATATACACTACAAATATTAAGTTTTCGTTTTACTGCTTTATAGTGCTTTTTCAGCTACATGCTATGCTGGCGTATGTTAAAACGACTGCATTATCTGTGGGTTCGCAAGACCAACTTGACGGCATGGATACATCGCCACTGCGATTTCTCTTGCGATTGCCACTATTGCCTTTCCATCTCCTCTTCGTTCCTTGATTCTTTGATACTTTGTTCTGTAATGATCGTCTGCTAAAATCGCCTATCTCACTCGTGAGTAGCAGTGCTGTGTAGTAATTCACTCCAGGAACAGGAATACCCACGAGTAGTTTTACGTCTTCACTCTCTGCCAATTCTTTTGCTATTCTCGTTTCCACTTCTTTTATCAAACCCTTCAAGGTCTCAATGTGCCGTAGTTCCGCATCAAAGATAAACTGATCCAATTCGGTTAGCTTACTGGTTATACTCCACAACCACCTCATTCCCGCCTTTCCAAACATCTCCGTACCCGTGAATTCTAATTCGTACTTGTCTAGTGTATCAATTCCAAATTAGTGTTACAATACTTCGATTCCGCCTGGCATCTCGTCCCTTTTGTATTTCCATTTGAAAATGATGGGTGTTTCGTTTATTTCATTGAAATATTGACATATTCGCGCTATCAGTTCCTCTTTTGAGGATACTCTTATTCCTGTTAACGGGTCAATTCCAGCTAACAAGGAAATGGTTCCATAGCGGATATATTCGTAATCACGTGAAACTGAAGAGTATTTTTCCTCCACAGGCATCAAATCGGGATATTTATTGCCAATTGCTTGTAGTCCCGGTTTTTCATCGTAGGAAACAATTGCTATATCAACATCTTTACCCTGTTTCATAATTTCTTTTAATAATTCGACCTGTTTGTAGGTGTATCCAGGCACGAGCTTCGGCTGTGATTTCTTGTGGGTTTTCCACTTCGAGAAGTGCTTAAGGCAGTAAGGTATTCAAGTTCCTCATCATTCAACTTTAATTTTGGACGCGTACTTACAAATGGCATATAATTATATTAGCGCTACTTACTAATGAATATTGTTATGTTGTTTTGGAATCGCTATACCAGATAGCGAGAAAGGCGAATATAAAACAGGTGGAGGAGGAGTTAATGGCTTGTAGAAGGCCGGTAAGGATAGAACGAAGGAAAGAAGATGAAGAATGGTGGAGAAAAAGGGATGAAAGAAAAGGCATAATGTTGGTCTTTCATTGATAGCCGCTGAATTGGTTATAAGTATCGCTGGTTTGTATCATATGATAGGATATGATATATGGTGGGTCAGGTTCCTGGAAGTCCATTTAACCTCTCGGATATTCGATTGTATATCCCTGCTTGAATATTCGAAAGAAGTTCCGACTGTTGGAATTATGCCGTCACAACTTGTACACGAGATTATACCCGTGGATCACAAGTGGATAAAGGGATCTTTAGAGGGTCACGATAACAGTCCATCCTCCTGCCTATGTCAACAGTCCCACCAGAAACTTCACATAATCCTTCAAGTCCCGTAGCCTGACGTTTTCATTCGCACCATGAGCATTGCTATCCATGAAACTGCCAACTCCGTATGCACAAACTGGCTGGTTCGTCTTTTGCACGGCATAAGCGAGATCTAAACCACCCTGTACACCTATTATTGGTTTAGAAACGCCCAATGCCTTTGATACTGCTTCCTGTACTTCTATTACCCATTTGTTGTCCGGATTGGAGAACATAGGCGGGTAGCCGGGTTTACAATGCAGCTCTAATGCTATGTTGTACTTCTGTTTTATCGCTTCTACCGCATCCTCAAACTCGGCAATCACTTCTCTCTCGTCCTCTTCCGGTATATATCTCCGATCGCCTCGCAGTGTGCAGCTCGGTGGTATGATGTTCTCCTTTACACCACCGCTTATCATCGTAACATTAAAAACCGGCTTTATATGCACCTGACCGCTTATCTCCCTCATATGCGGACTGCAAGGTGCTTTTGATTCCCGGACCTCTACCTTCTTCTTCAAGCCTTCTAACTCGTTCATCACGACCTTCGCTGATTCTATCGCGTTCACGCCCATAAAAGGGATAGAGCTGTGGCATGATTTACCCTCGACCTTCATCTCCCAATTAAACACGCCATCCGTTGCGATTGCAATCCCCTCGTTATCGCCATCCATACAGAGACAATAGTCGCCTTGAAGCAGTCCTTCATCTGCGAAGAAGCATAAACCCGAATAGGGTCCTATCTCCTCGTCCGTAGTCAATGCAACCCGAATATTATACTTGCTCGTCCAATCCAACTCCTTCATTATGCCTAATGCCGTTAAAAGCGAAGCAACACTACCTTTCGAATCCGCTACACCACGCCCATATATCCTGTCGTTTAATATCACAGTCTCAAACGGATACGAGCTCCAGCCTTCACCTGCCGGAACAACGTCTAAATGCGTGTATATAACCACGCCTTCTTCGGCACCCGAATCTTTAGTAGCGAGTAAGTTCGCTCTCTCTCCTGACAAATCCGCATTCTTTTGCCTTGCTTCATAGACGTCTTCCGGCATATCTATCCGTTCGCATCGGAACCCAAAACCATCGAACACGGGTATAAGCCACTCCACTATCTGTACGTAGTTCTCGCCTGGCGGCACGAACGTGGGCATCCGGACCAATTCCTTGAGATAGCCTATAAGTTCTTTCTCTTTTCGCTCTACTGCATTATCCAATTTCGCTCGCGGCGGCGGTATCTCTGCCATATTCTTCTCTCTTCTCCCTGCCAGCTTCGATAAATGGGCGATCAGAGACTCTTTTTAGAGTCCATGTAATCAACAAAGTAATTATGGATATTTAAATAAAGTAGTCCCAAAACTATTGCTACTACGGAAGGAAAAGAGGAGCAAATGTGGGGAAGCACGCGAGTAAAAATATGCGGCAATACAAGAGTGGAAGATGCAATAATGGCAGCCAGAGCGGGTGCGGACGCAATCGGCGTGATAAATGTGGTCAATACGAAGAGATACATAGATTTAGAAGATACGAAGCTGATATTCGATGCTTTACCGATATTCGTCTCGAAGGTCGTGGTTGTTTCTCTGGATATGATGTCAACCGGAGCCGCGTATAATGTAATAACGTCAATATTGGCGACCGGGGCAGATTGCATACAACTGCACGGCGAGGAGCCAGTGGAGTTCGTTACTGAGTTACATCACAGAATGAATAGCAGAATGCGATTAATAAAAAAAGTCGGTGTAGGCGAGGCGAAAAGGGCAAGTCTGGAGAAGGCTTTAGCTTATGAAACCGTGGTGGATGCAATATTGCTGGATACCGTCTCCGTAGGCAGCGAGGAGGCAGGGGGAACGGGAAAAGAACACGACTGGAGTATAAGTAAAGAAATTGTAGAACGGGTGAAGAAGCCAGTGATACTTGCCGGTGGATTAAGTCCGGATAATGTTGCTAAAGCAATAGCACAGGTTAAACCCTTTGCCGTGGACGTGTCAAGTGGCGTTGAGAGCGAAGTGAGACGTAAGGATAAGAAGAAGGTGAAGAGGTTCGTAGAAGAAGCTAAATCAGCAAAACGGTCATAGCGACAAATTAAATTATAACTCTTTTTACTCTTTTTTCTTTCTGTCTTTATATTTATAAAAATGCAATAAAGTTTACACTCCGGGTTATGATATAAAAATATAGGCTAAACAAAAAGAACGGAAGAGATAGATGTTATCCAAACCCGACGAACATGGTAAATATGGAATATACGGCGGTAAGTTTGCGCCTGAGGTACTGATGTCCGCGTTAGAAGAGCTTGAAGCGGCTTTCATCCGGGTCTCCCGCGTTAAACGTTTTAGAGCAGAGTTAAGCAATCTGTTGAGCACTTATGCAGGGCGTCCAACACCTCTGTACTGCGCAAAGAATCTATCTGAGATGTGCGGTGCGAAGATATATCTGAAGCGAGAAGATCTGGTACACGGTGGTGCGCACAAGCTGAACAATACACTGGGGCAGTGCCTGCTGGCGAAGTACATGGGCAAGAATCGAATAATTGCGGAGACGGGAGCGGGTCAGCACGGGGTAGCAACAGCGATGGCTGCTGCGGTATTAGGTATGGACTGCGAGGTATACATGGGCACTGAAGATGTGGAGCGGCAGAAATTGAACGTATTCCGGATGAAGCTTCTGGGTGCGAAAGTGAATCCTGTGGCTTCGGGCTCTAAAACGCTGAAGGATGCGATAAACGAATCAATGCGGGATTGGGTGGCTAATGTGGAAGATACTCATTACTTGATAGGCAGTGTGGTCGGACCTCATCCCTATCCTCTGATTGTACGCGAGTTTCAACGTGTTATAGGTAAGGAGACGAAAGAGCAGATATTGGCGGCGGAGGATAGGTTGCCTGATGCCATCATCGCATGTGTCGGCGGAGGGAGCAATGCAATGGGCATATTTTACGAGTTCCTAAAAGAGAAGAATGTGGAACTTATAGGTGTAGAAGCAGCAGGTAAGGGGTTAGCGACCGGTGAGCATGGTGCATCCCTGTGCGCAGGCACGGATGGTGTCTTACACGGGATGTATTCGAAATTATTGCAGGACGAACACGGTCAGATAAAACAGTCTTATAGTTTTGCGCCCGGGCTTGACTATCCGGGTGTGGGACCTGAGCTGGCGAATTTAGCTGATATGGGCAGGGTGAAGATGGATTCTGTTACGGATGAAGCGACTTTGAACGCGTTCGCTATTCTGTCTAAGAAGGAAGGGATAATACCTGCTCTGGAATCAGCTCATGCGGTTCATTACGCACTGGAGGAAGCGAAAAGGAGAAGTAGGAATACCTTGATTGTGGTGAACCTTTCGGGTCGAGGGGATAAGGATACGTTTATTGTGGAAGCGGCGATTGGTGAATAATAATGTTACGACACAAGTTGTGTCGATGATTTTCTAACAATCGGAACTAACTTTAAAAGATCCTCCTGAATTCTTAATGATCACACTTGATATGAATTTAATATGGCAATAGACGTTAATTATGTGTTGGAGCATCTGAGAAGTCTCCTATCTTCTATCCCACCGCACCAGCAAGAGGAAATCCAAGCAAGGATAATTTGTGAAACGCAGTTTTTTTCTAAAAGTTTGTGAGCAAACAAAAACACTTACGAATTTATCATTGGGTTGTCACAGGAATTCCCGAAAGATGGATTGAATGAATTCCACTTCCATCTCGATGCATGTTGTACTGATACCATTCTCAGAATCGCAACCTCTCGAAAATGAATCGAAAAAAAAAAGATTGCACTTCATTCCAAATTCTAGTGCATGGTAATAAATCGCGATTACGTGAAGGTACGACTTCAAAAGATAGAATGCAAATACAGGGGCTATTATGGCACAGATATAGCAGAAGAATTAAACGTTACGTCGTCCGGACTCAAAAAACAAATAGACTGCGGAACTCGCGGATATTTCCGCGGGCTCGGTAGGCTCGGGAGACGGGTGGACGACCGTGTTCGCGCGTACAGAGCTCGGCGAAGCGGTAGTTAATGGCGCTGTGGAGAACGGTTATGTGGAAGTGGATAAGATAGAGGATAAGGGGTTGGCATTGATACGGCGATTGGGTAAGATGAAGAAGAGGAATGCACAGTTGTGATGGTTCTGCTAAAAAAGGGTAATGTCCTACAAAGCGTGACCTTTATAAGCACACAATCTAATAACTTACTCCATGACTGGAGCAAATTCAAAAGACCTGATATGTCTGAATCGGGATTGCCCGGACTACCGAAAGAGAAACACTGGCAACATCATCAAGAAAGGCTTTAATGCTAAGGGCAACCAGATGTTCAAATGCAAAACTTGCGGTGTGAGATTCCCTGAGACAAAAGGCACGGTATTCTACAACAGACACCTCAAAGAAGATCAGATAATCATGATATGCAAATTGCTGGTAGAGAAGAATGGAATAAGAGCCATTGAACGCATAATGGAGATCCATCGTGATACGATATCAGATGTCGTAGAAGACCTGGCGAGACATGCAAGGGAAGTGACGGACTTTTTGATACGGAATGTTGGACTAACCAAAGTCCAGGTAGATG
>JBAQFZ010000074.1:0-3030 GCA_049287525.1 Halobacteriota archaeon
ATTTGCATATCGGCTACGGTATTCCTGATTTCGGGACGGAGGGCTGGGATGACGATTTGACAGGGGATCCGAAGTTGGATGAATATTACCTTACCGAGAGGTTGAGAAGCGTGGTCAAGTGGATAAATGAGAATAAAGAAGATTACAACATAAGATTCGTGGCGGTGCTTGGAGATGTTACCGATACCGCTGAACAATCCGAATTTCTGAAGATAAAAGGGATTCTTGATGAGTTGGATCTTCCTTACTTTCCGATAGTTGGCAATCATGACGTTTGCCCATATATACAGCGACCGGGAGAGACATATCCTCTTATTGACAGAATAAGATATGAAACAGAGGGTGAAATTTCTCGTGAGTATTTCAGAGAAGTCTTTAACGATACATTTTTCGAGCAATTCGATAATCTTGGGACACCGTGGGATCCACAGTTAGATAGCTCCTTCTTCAATTATGCCTTCAAATATAAAGGAATAAAATTTGTTTGCTTGGATACTACAACGGATGAACATGCTATTCTTTATTTCGCTGGTGTGAAGCCTGGTGGAAAGTTATCTGAGGAGACCAAGCGTTTTCTTGAAAATGATCTGCCAGGAGAAGAACCAGTAGTTATATTTTCGCATCATCCATTTTATTTTGACCCTTCTCATCAATATGCTTTTAATTCCTCTCACATCTCCGACTTCTAACGAGATTATCAGACAAAGTAACGCTCGTGTATTGGCAAATTTTGCAGGTCATGTCCATAAAAGTGATGTGATTTACAACCCCAATATAGGTGAAGATGCCTTTGTAGTAATAACTGAAGACATAATGGAGGAATCATCAGAAGTAGCTAGAATTGTGAATGTAAGTGGCAAGGCATTAGACTTTTTCACAAAGAAACCTGAAGAAGGAGTGTTAAAACCTGCTATAAATCCACGCATATCTTTCAATCCAAAGAATGTATCAGTTGGAAAGCCAATACACTTCAAAGCTAAAGCAAAATCTTTCCTCTTCCGTTTAACCTACGAATGGGACTTGAATGGCAATGGCACAATTGATAGCACGGATGATGATCCCTTTTACACTTATGAAATTCCCGGAAATTACATTGTGAGTTTGACCATAACGGACAACGGAAACAAAGAGAGAGTGTGGCAGAGGATAAATGTATCTTCAACAGCGCCAGAGCCACGTAAGGTTAAGATAAAAGAAGGTTTACTTCCAGTTTTAGCTTACGAAGGCATGAATGTGAGCGAAGTTGCCCAAAACACGCCCGAACTGGTAACAATAATGAAAACCTCATCCGAGTTAAAACCAGTTGCAGATTTAGTGGTACACTTCGAGAACGCCACCGAAGACATAGATCTCTTAAATTTGACCGCTGACGCAAATCACACTGAAAGAAAATCCATAATATACATGCCTTCATGGCCGTCAGTAATCGAGCCTTCTAAGATTCTTTACATACCCTCAACTGGCAAAGGTGCGGTTTACATCTGCAAGAATGCAACGAACTTGGAAGAAGTGAGCATTGAAAATGCGGATTTCGTGATAAATGTTGGTGAAACGAAAGAAGGCATGACTGTTGCAACAACGCTATACAATGATACCGAATACTATATTGTCTTTAATGTAAGCGGAACAGGCGGCGGCGAATTCGCACCAACAGAAAATATTTTTGACACCAGCTCGCCAACCAATCCATACCCCTCCATTTCAGGCACACACAATGGAACAATTAAACCAAATCAAACAATCACTGTGTCCACGCTTTACACATATCCATGCTCTGGAACAGGAGGGCATAGTGAATACATAAAAATATGGAATGATTCCGCGGAGTGGAATGTAACAGCGAGATGGGAAGGGTACATCGGCGATTACCACAACATCACCTTTGATAAGAACTTCACACTTGAAGCAGGGGAAAACTATAACTACACGATAAAAACAGGCTCCTATCCGCAGATTTATCATACCGATAATCTCTCAACCTCTATGGGATACATAACCTGCTCAGAGTTCGTGGATATTAATGGTAAGAGATATGACAACTGGATACCGGCAATTCGGCTATTTCAAATATGACGGAATTGGAGTTCTCAGAACATGCAAAGCAGAAACTTGAAGAACGGGACATTGCGCCTTCGGAAGTATCAACTGTCCTTAAGACACCCTCAGCAGTTTTTATCGATGTCGAAACGGGTTATTTCATCGCGGTTGAAGGGGTATCCAGGTCCAACCATCATCTTATCGTGGTTTACGTAGTTCAAAAAGATAAAGTTAAAATTATAACAATTATAGATACCACTAAGATGGAAATGGTCAAAAGGAGAGTAGAGAAAGGGAGATGGGTAAGGGTCAAATGAGGGTGCGATATGACTCGGAAGCGGATATACTGTATATTCTCGTTAAAGAGGGACGCATTAAAGATACGACAGAGGTCAGCGATGACTTATTCGTGGAATACGATGAAAATAATCACATTGTCGGTATAGAATTGTGGCAAGCCCGAAAAAATCTACTGCCAGAATTGATGAGCTACGTGGAGCATGTAACCAGGGCTCCGATAGACTTGAAGTTATAGTCTGTATTCATGACTCATAGAAGAATAACGCCAGTTGTTACAGGCACGTATGCTGATTACACGCTCACTTTTAGTCGAGTGCGCAGGCTTATGGAGTAATATTACGGATGAAAGCAATTATGAGGGGTGTTATGAACTTCAAGAATAGGAGGAAATGAGAGTAGGGAAATGCCCAATTTGTGGTGGGGATACAGAAGAAGACCTTGTAGAGGTCCAGGAGATGATTGAATGGGTGGCATATATTAGACTTGTTGCAAAATAATACACCCACGAAAGAAGTAGTTATTCCTGTCCTTCAGGACATCTCGATTCAACAGCACTTCAAATAATCCCGCCGATAGCGTGCTCTACCAGGACTCTAAAACCGCTGATAACTTTATTCTGCGCCTTCTCCTCATCTGTCAATTCTTTCCCCTTAGGCTTCTTCCGTGGCATCCTAACAGTCGCTTCTGGATAGT
>JBAQFZ010000075.1:0-17077 GCA_049287525.1 Halobacteriota archaeon
GCCTTCTTCTTATCTGCTCCTTCACCGCCTCAACGTTCCTTTTCACAACTTTTTTGTATTCGCGCAATATCAGATCCAGGCTGGCACACTCGGATAATCGCCAAAAAAGTGTGTCTACGTTTGGCAATCCAGGATCAAGGCTGCTAATTGTCTCAACGTAATCCTTCGCCTGCGCTGCATTTTTGACTTTTTACGCGGATTCTTTTAAAGATTTCTTTTTGATACTCATGTTTATGCGTGATACAATTATTGTGCAACGTCGTTATTACGCATAAGGTAAATATGGGCTTTCGGAGATACTGGTAATACAATGAAAGAAGACTACGTGGCAAGAAGTGCGCAATTGGCTTTGCTCCTTGAGGTATCGGCGTATCCCAAGCCAGGTAACGTGAGTCGAACGCACGATTTTGAGGATACGCACTATGAACATTTTCTCGCATCTTCGGTTGCCGTGTATCCCGTTTTGCGAGCTGCGGCTACAGGAGAGAGAAGTGTGGGCGAACTGGTAAGGATGGGCGTGGAAGAGAGCATAGCGTGGCAAAGTGGAGGTAATACACACTTCGGGGCGTTGCTTTTGTTGATTCCTTTAGCGATGGCTGCGGGAGCTTGCGAAAGCACTGATACGGAGGAGATAAAGCGAAAAGCGAAGGAGATCATGCTGAACACCAGCGTGGCTGATGCAGTAGAAGTTTATCGTGCGTTTCCAAAGGCAAAAGTAAAAGTGAGGAGAGATGTGCCGGAACTTGATGTGATGAATGAGGCTTCGCGAACGGAAATCAGAGAGAAGAAGCTATCACTGTATGATATTCTTACCATCTCTGCATCTTATGATTCGATTTCACGCGAATTAGTGGCGGGATTTGATAAAACCTTCCAGTCTGCCAGGTGGATAAGAAATTACGCCGCAGAGGAAGGTATAAACGAAGCTATAATACATGCTTATCTGTGGTTGCTTTCTCAGGAAGAGGATACCTTCGTTAAAATGAAGTTCGGAACAGAAAAGAGCAGATACGTGCTGGAACGTGCAAAAGAGATTGTAAGCAGAGGCTACAAACTTAAAGAGATAGAGGAGTTCGATGAGGAGCTAATAAAGGAAGGAATAAATCCGGGTTCTACCGCGGATATAATAGCAGCGGCATTGTTTGTCGCTATTCTTGGGGGTTTGCGGGTTTAGGTAGTATTCTCTTCCATCAGAAGGTACCGCTAAATTAGGGAGGAGCATAAAACTGCTATCCCTCCTTAAGGAATACTGGGCAAATGGCACAACATGAATTCCGGGGCATCATTTTCTGCTAAGTATTGAGAATATTCCGACTGAGAAGATGCCAGCAGCGAAGACCCCATATATGAAAAAATCTCCTCCATATTTTTCGATAAACTATGCCATATTTAATCTTCTTCTTTCGCCCTCTCTTCTTCCCTTCCTGCGGGAAATCACCATTGGAGTTCTCAAATCGTTTGGGTTCATACTTTCTTTCACATAAGAAAAGAAGGTGGTTAAAGGTAACGATAAAGGTTGACGGACCGATAATGTGAAGGTAAGTCACTCTAAAAATAACCTCCTCAATTCATCAAATTCTCGCCACTCAAAATTTCCACCGGCTCGATTAGCGATAGGATACTTCTCTCGCTGTACTCTTCCCCTTCATTTTTTTCGCAATCCACTTCCCAATACGCCAGCCCAGAATCCTTAATCCACAAAGGAAGCACCACATTATATAAAATAATTGTTCCCCTATCGTAGTTGGCTCGTGCGGCTCGTATCCTTTCATTATTCTCTGGTAATTCTCGCCGGGCATTTTATATCACAATGAAAGAGCTTTTTTCATTTCTATTTCATCGCCCCATACCCAGCCAGAAGATATAGTCCGGGTCTTTTAGCCATTTCTTTAACGAAGGCGCCCATACAAACGGACCTTTCTCTTCACATTTGTCCAGCATCTTACTCGCTCTTTTAAAACCCCTTTCAAATATCCGCATGCCTCCTGTCTCCTTCAGCCTTTCAACAAGCCTCAAAAGCTTCATCACGAGTAATCCATCAACTATGCTGCCGCCGTACTTGGCATACCACATTGCCGCTCTGTATAACGCTTTATCCATGAATCTCAGCTTTCTCCAGTTGCCATTTCTAAAACTCTTCCGAAAAATTGCGTTAAGGTCCGCGTAAGTTATTTCTTCTCTTGACATGCTGAACTACTCTTATTTATCTGGTTATATATAGCTTTGCACTAACTTTAAGCCTCATGAGCTCTTATTCTTTCATCTCGAATAACATCAGGATGGCTTCTTACTTCTTGCATAACCCCACGCACGTCTCTCCGTGAAATAAACCCTTACAGGGCTTGCGTGGACGGGGGCAGAGCCCACGATGTGTAATCTTGTGGTTAGCTAAACAAATACCGTGCAGTTACGCAGCCTCTATCGCCAGATGAACTGCCTTATTATCTATCTTCCACTTCTTCGCGTAAATTCGTTCACTCGTCGCTGCTGACTTTCCTTCTTTGAGCTCCACCGCAAGCGTCTCCTCTCGAATATAACCTGCGAATCTATTTATCGCCTCTTCTACTGCCTCGTCACCCGAGTACATAATCCTTATCTTCGCCGTGTATTCCAGGTCAATGTCCTTCCTCATACCCTGAATTCTTCTCACGACATCTCTAACTATCCCTTCCTCTATAAGCTCTGTATCCAACCCGGTGTTCAAGAATAAAGTTGTATCCTCGTCTACATTCACCTGTTTATACTCACCCGCGGTAGCAAGCCCGCTCTCTGCATCTACCAATTTCACTGCGCGAATATTCAACTCATCCTTCAATATCGCCGATAAACTTGCCACTTTTTCTCGCTTGCTCGCACTACAAACGACTACCACGTCCTTCAACGGCTGTCTTATCTTTATCCCGGCATCCGACCTTGCTCGCCTACCTGCCTCTACCAATCCAGAAACCAGCGCCATCGAATCCTCCAGCGCCGCATCTATGCGCGATTCATCAGAAGAAGGATAGTCACAAAGATGCACGCTTTCAAGCGCGTCTTCGTCAATCGTCCTCATGAGATTCTGATAGACATGCTCGGTGATGAAGGGTACGAAAGGCGCGAGTAACTTACACAGGGATACGAGCACCTCGTACAGCGTTAAATATGCGCACTCCTTATCAAAGTTCTCCTCCGGCACCCAGAACCGCCGCCTGGACCGCCGTATATACCAGTTACTCAAGTCGTTAATCACAAAATCTTCTATCTTCCTCGCAGCCACGTGTATTTCAAACCGTTCAATTGCTTCTATTACTTCCGTTGCGAGTGTATTCCACCGCGATATAATCCACCTATCCATCGCGTTCCGGTTCTCCACCGGGATTTCTTTAGCCTTCGGATTGAACCTGTCTATGGCGGCGTAAGTAACGAAGAAGAAATAAGAGTTCCAGAACGTGTTCAAGAACTTCTTCTCCTTCTCTATTATCCCCTGCTCCGAGAACCGTATGTCATCATAAAGGGGACCCGCAGTGACGAAATACCATCTCAAAGCATCTGCTCCTTCGTTATTGAATATAGCGGTTATGTCAACCACGTTCCCCTTGCTCTTACTCATCTTCACGCCGTTCTCGTCCAGTATATGCCCCAGTGAGAGTACGTTTAGATACGGTCTTTCAGCGAAGATAGCAGTTGAGACCGCGAGAAGCGAGTAGAACCAGCCTCGCGTCTGGTCTATCGCCTCTGTGATGAAATCAGCAGGGAAATTCTGCTTGAACAACATATCCGTTTCAAACGGATAGTGCCACTGTGCAAAAGGTGCAGAACCCGAGTCATACCAGCAATCTATCACGTCCTTCTCCCTTATCATCTCACCGCCACAATCTTCACAACTAAGTACCACTTCGTCTATGTAAGGTCTGTGCAGGTCGCTGGGAATCGAATTCCCTGCCCGGTCCTTCAGCTCCTTTATACTACCAGCGCAAAAATCCTTTCCGCAGCCGGTGCATATCCATATATTCAACGGAGTGCCCCAAAATCGCTCTCGACTTAACGCCCAATCCTCAATACCCTCTAAGAAGTTACCAAACCTTCCGTGTTTCAAATGTGCTGGATACCAGTTTATCTCTTCGTTATTCGCAAGCAGGTTATCACGCAGCGATTTCATTGCGATGAACCACGATTCTCGCGCGTAATACAAAAGAGGCGACCCACAACGCCAGCAGAACGGATAGGAGTGCAAATATCTGCTCTCTTTATAGAGGACACCACGCTGCTTCATCATTCCTATTATATGCCTATCTGCGTCCTTCACGAACATACCCTCCAGCGGTGGGACTTCGTGCGTAAAATGACCTGCACTATTCACGGGCTGTGAGAATCCCAGCTTCTTATCCCGGCATACCTCATAATCCACCTCGCCGAATGCCGGTGCTATATGGACGATACCAGTGCCTTCTTCCAGCGTAACGAACTCCGCGGTGATTACTTTATGTGCTTCGCCGCCTTCTACCTTTGCATATTCGAAAAGCCGTTCATATTCCATATTCTCTAGCGTTTTGCCTTCAAACCGTTCTAATATTTCGTATTCACCCTCTAACACATCCAATCGAGCTTCAGCGAGGATGAGCTGCTCTTCTTTATGTTTTACCTTTACGTACGTATTTGTCGGATGAACCGCAAGCGCGATATTACCCATCAGTGTCCAGGGCGTGGTTGTCCACGCTAACAGGTACTGCTCATCTTCCTGCTTCAATTTGAACTTCACGTATACCGAAGGGTCTTCCACGTCTCGATAGCCCTGCGCGACTTCATGGCTGCTCAGTGTGGTCTCACACCTCGGGCAAAACGGAACGACTTTATGTCCTTTATAAAGCAAACCCTTCTTCCAAACCTCTTTTAACGACCACCAGACCGATTCGATGTAGTTAGTATCAAAAGTGATGTATGGCGAGTCTATATCTATCCAGAATCCCACTCGTTTCGTGGCATTCACCCACTCTTTCTCGTACCTGAAGACAGAATCCTTGCATTTTCTGTTGAATTTCTCTATCCCGAATACCTCTATCTCGCCTTTGGTGTTTATCCCCAGCTCCTTCTCCACTTCTATTTCTACTGGCAGACCGTGCGTATCCCAGCCCGCTTTCCGCTTTACATAGTAACCCTGCATCGTTTTATATCGCAGTATGAGGTCTTTCACCACTCTGGTCAGGATATGCCCGGGATGAGGAAGACCATTCGCTGTTGGTGGTCCCTCAACGAAGACGAACTGCTTGCTGCCTTTTCTACGGGCTACACTGCGCTCAAACGTCTTCTCGCGGTCCCAGAACGCCAGTATTTCTTCTTCCTGTTTCACGAAATTTACCCTTTGCGTTTCACTTTTGAAATACGCCATTTCTCTATCTCCGTCTTATTGAAGAGTATATTTACTGCTATGAAATATATTCTTTTTTCCCCCTCTACAAATGGTAGGGTTTATTATGACGGTATAGCTGTTAAATCGGTTAGGATGAACGATGCTATTAAAAAGCGGATATTGGAAAAAGTAGAGACCGTGATTGAGCGAGTAGAGTTCATTGAAGAGGGGGTGGTAATTTGAATGGCGCATCAAAAAAGTCTTCTCTTTTTATTATATCCGTCCGTGTTTCTTGGACCTTTTGGGGGGAATACGGTACTCGCGTTAATTCCATCACTTGAAAGATTCTTCACTGATGAGCCCTGGTTTATACCAGCATCTATTATGATTTACATGATTCCATTCGCATTCTTTCAACTCTTTTCTGGTGCGCTATCAGATATTTACGGGCGGAAGCGGGTCATTCTCTTTGGATTGGTTACATTTTCACTTGCATCGCTATTCTGTGCATCCGCGAATAATACCGGTTCATTCCTGGGTGCAAGGGCATTACAGGGGCTTGGAAGTGCATTTATAGCTCCTACTATCATGGCAATCATCGGTGATGTCTTTTCATATAAAGAACGTGGCAGGATAATGGGGGGATATGGTGCATCAACAACTGCTGGAACCGCATTGGGTCCGTTAGCAGGCGGATTTTTGGCGATAATTGATTGGCGACTTGTATTCTTGATGTTATTCATCTTTTCCGGACTGCTTGGTTCGGTTTATCTCTTTTCTTTCGATGCTTCAAAGGGTGTTGGAGAATTAAAGGATATATTAAGGAAGATCGGGGGTGTGCTTAAGAATAAAGATGTTTTACCGCTTTGTATGATAGGGCTTCTCGTATTCTTTGGAAATATCGCAACGATGACGTTCTTATCTGATGCACTGACGATTTCCGTGAGCGAGGATAAGATAGGTATTTTATTATCTACATTTGGATTCGCTGGTATTGCGACAGCGCCGATTGCTGGTTATCTTACTGATTTTATCGGTAGAAAGAGGACGTTGCTTAGCGGATTGATTATCATGCTCACTGCATTTTTGATATTTCTGCTTGTGAACTCCTATAGGGCATTTTTCATTCCGCTCTCAATTATGGGTATTGGAAGTACAACCGCCTTCACCTCGCTTAACACGGTGATCGTTGAATGCATGCCGGAATCAAGAGGAGCGACTTCTTCCATATATAATAGCATCCGTTTTTTGGGCTATGGGCTAGCTCCTGTGGCAACCTTACCAGTTTATTTGGTGTATGGTCTGCAAGGGATTGTTCTTTTGTGTATCTGTTTCGTGTTGATGAATATTTTGTTTTCGTCACGGGTGGTTCGTGGATAAGTGGTTTTCAGGGAGGTTGTGAAACAAATTGAGACCGTGAGAAACGTGTTGAACAGGCATGGGCTGCTGTGGAAGAACGGGAAAAGGGATGGTGCACGTGAGGATTACGCGACATAGACCTGCTACAAATGGAATCGCCGATTGCGAAGCGTCTTTGGTAAAGCTTTCTTTAGAAAGGTTTTTGTAGAAAGATTAAAAGAGATGCTGGCAGAGAGGGAATGGGAGGAGACTTATGTGTGTGTGGCATCAGGTTGACTATAACAAAATCCCCTTCTTTAACTGTTATCTTTTATCAACATGAACATATAAATAACTTTGGAAATAAGCTTTAAAAAGAAAGGTTTATGATTGCAATAATAGACTACGGAATGGGGAATCTATTCAGCATATACAACGGGCTGAAGAAAGTGTATGACTACCCGGTGCTAATTACTGATGACAACATCGCAAGCCTGAGAACCGCGGATGGCGTTATTGTCCCTGGCGTGGGTGCATTTGATGACGGCATACGGAACTTAAAGCCTTTTTCCGAGGAGCTGCTCAATATAGTGGAATCAGGCGTGCCAGTCCTTGGAATATGCATTGGTATGCAAATTTTGTTGGAAGAAAGTGAAGAGGGCAAGGAAAAAGGATGGGGGTTGATACCCGGAAAAGTGGCTCGTTTACCTGCCAATGTGCGAGTACCACACATGGGCTGGAACAACTTGCAGCTACATAGGCATGCGGGACTGCTCGAGGGGATTACAGAAGCCGATTATTTCTATTTCGTGCATTCTTATTATTGTGTGCCCCGCGATGCGGCGGATATTGTGGCGTCCGTAGAATATGGGGTGCAATTAGCTGCGGTTGTGAATAAAGATAATTTATATGGTGTGCAGTTTCACCCGGAGAAGTCGTCGAAGAAGGGGTTGCAGGTTCTGAGTAATTTCGTAAATATATGTAAATGTTAAGCTCATAAACTAAATCGCTTGTTACATCTCCTCCGGTGCTTCTATACCCAACGCGTCCAGCAAGTCACGTAAAACCGTTTTTGTACACTCCACGAGCTGCAATCGCGATTGCCTTAGCCCTTCGTCAGCACTCAATACCGGACAATATTTATAAAACGCATTAAATAGTTCTGCAAGTTCTCGCGCATATTTAGCTACCAGATGCAGCTTCAGTTCCACGGACGCCGTTTCTATTACATACTCAAACTTAGCCAGCTTCTTTATCAGCACCTGCTCTTCCTTTTCACGCGGCAGTGCTGTATTGTAGTTAGATTCGGTCGTCAAGAAACCACGTTCATCAGCAGCCCGTATTATACTGCAGGCACGTGCATATGAATATTGAATAAACGGTGCTCCCTTCTTCTCTATGTCCAGTGCATCCTCAAAGACAAATACTATGTGCTTCTCCGGTGATACTTTCACCATGTCATAACGCAGGGCGCCGATCCCCACTTTTCGCGCAATCTCTCGCTTACTACTTTCGTCCAGGTCTTTCCGCCTCTTAGCCACTTCTGCATACGCCCTCTCCTCTATTTTCTGCATTAACTCGTCTGCCGAGATATACCTGCCGGCACGTGTGGATAACGAACCGGTCGGTAAAGAAACGAAGGCGAAGATAACGAATTCCGGCGCTCGTACACCCATTAAATCCAGCGCTTTTGTCAACTGCTGCGATACCAACTCGTGGTCTTTACCGAATACATCGATCATCCGGTCACATCTACTACTCTTCCAGCGATGATAAGCGAGGTCCCTGGTAGTGTACAGCAAAGTACCATCGCTCCTTCGTATTACCAGCTCCTTCTCTACGCTGTCCAGTTGCAATAAAAGGGCAGCGCCATCGCGTTTAATGCTTCCCTTCCGCTGCAGTATTTCTACTACCTCTTCGGCTGCACCTGCTCTTACGAATTCGCTCTCAAAGACGAAGAGGTCATGTTGAATATTTAACCTGTTCATGGTCGCTTTTATACCATGAAGACTCATGTTCACTACGGACTCATATTTCTGCACCACCTCATCATCGCCCGATTCGTATTTAGCCATTAACTCCGCTATTTCACTTTGATAAGCACTGGTCGTCTCTATCATCCGGTTTGCCGCAATATAAACGTCAACAACGGCATGGTCTGGTTTTTTAGCCACGTCAAAGTGGATTCTTTCTGCGCCCCAGACCACGATTGCAATCTGTCGCCCCATGTCATTCACGTAATATTGCGTCTCCACATCGTAACCCGCACGTTTCAATACGCGTGCTAACCCGTCGCCGATAATAGCATTCCTGAGATGTCCTATGTGTAGTGGTCCGTCCGGATTCGCTGAAGTGTGCTCAATAATTACCATACCCCGCTTCTTCTCCGGACTATCTGATACTTCAGCAATCCGCAGCAATGCTTTATGCAAGTATGAATCGTTCACAAAGAAGTTAATGTACGGACCGGCTGCGGTTGCTTCCGATATTAACGAGTCTTCGACAGGTATCGCAATCTTTTTCACGACTTCTTCTGCGATACTTTTCGGTGACTGCCTGTACTTGCGAGCTAAAGAGAAGGCAACGCGGGATGAAATATCAGCATGGTCACTCTCTACTAAATCCAGGCTATTATATTCATACGATCCCAGTGCTTCTTGCAGTACGTGCTCGACTTCGTGTTTGAACTGGAGGAACATATTCTTTAATTACACCTCTATCACCTGCACGATAACCGTCTGAACAGCCCCAAAAGCAATAATTGCCTCTCCTTCTGTGCCAGCTCTTCCCATCTCTCTACATCCTTCGCAAGCTCATTACCCTTAAATCCCGCGACTCTTTTTTGTATTATTATATTTAAGATGAGAACGCCAGTATATAATTAATCTAAGGAACGTGAGACAAGGTGCTTGCAAAAGAGGTGATATAAATGTTTACGTCACAGGACGAGGTATTCGAGAAAGAGCAGAGATACTTAATGCAAACGTACAAGAGACCACGAATAGTGCTAAAATCTGGAAAAGGAGCAAAAGTAAAGGACTTTACAGGAAAGGAATACATAGATTGCGTTGCGGGAATAGCAGTGAACGCAGTTGGTTATTGCCACCCTGTGGTGGTAAATGCGATAAAAGAGCAAGCGGATAAGCTCATACACACCTCGAATTTGTATTATACTGAGCCCCAGGTGAAACTTGCAGAGCGGCTATCAGAGCTGACCGGTATGTACAGGACTTTCTTCTGCAATTCAGGTACGGAAAGTGTAGAAGCGGCATTGAAGCTGGCGGCGAAAATAACAGGTAAAACAGGATTCATAGCTGCAAAAGGTAGTTTCCATGGCAGAACTATCGGCTCGTTGAGTGTAACGTACGGAACCAAATTCAGAGCTATATTTGAACCTTTACTATTGAACGGCGTGCAATTCGTGCGATACAACGATGCAGAGGCAATTAGAAGTGCAATAGATGATGACACCGCTGCGGTTATATTAGAGCCTGTTCAGGGTGAAACAGGTGTGATAGTACCGTCAGAGGGATACTTACGAGAAGTAAGCGAGATATGTAACGAAGAAGGTGTTCTGTTGATTTTAGATGAGATACAAACGGGATTTGGTCGCACGGGGCGATGGTTTGGTAAGGAGCATGACGGTGTAGCGCCGGATATAATGACGGTAGCGAAGTCGTTAGGTGCCGGGTTTCCTATCGGTGCCATGCTCGCAAAGGCGGGTATAGAATTTGGAACCAGTGAGCACGCATCTACGTTTGGCGGTAGTCCATTGGCGTGTGCAGCCGCATTGGCGTCTATAAAAGTGATAGAGGCGGAGCAGTTGGTGGCACGGTCAAGAGAACTCGGTGCGTATTTCATGGAGAAGGTTCGTGAAGAGATGGAGTCCCGGGCAGTAGTGAAGGAGATAAGAGGGCGAGGGCTGATGATTGCGATAGAACTGACGAAACACTGTGCTGAAATGGCGGAGCTGGCACTTGAACGCGGTGTGTTGATAAATTGCACTTCTGATAATGTGATAAGGCTGGTGCCACCGCTGGTTATCAGTAAAGAGGAGTTGGACGAGGTGTTTTCGGTTTTGTGTGAGGTAGTCAAATAGAATAGATAGAATGGGTATACTTATTTACGACAAACGATGCCACCAACCCTGACCCTCGACCTGCACATCCACACGAACTACTCACATGATGGACGTGATTCCGTGGAGAAGATAATAGAAAGTGCGATAGTGCAAAAGCTCGATGGTATCGCAATATGCGACCACGACACGATGGCAGGTTATTATGCTGCACGGGAATACATAAGAGAGAACAATTTGGATTTGATAATTATCCCGGGAATAGAAGTAACGACTACAAAGGGGCATTTACTTGTACTCGGGCTGGAAGCAGGAATAGAGAAGGGCTTATCGCCAGAGGAGACGATAAGAATAGCAAGAGAGCACGCGAAGAATAGCACAGTTATCATTATAGCACCTCATCCGTTTCATCCGTTTCGCCATAGCATCGGTAACGTCTGCAAGCGCCCGGGGATAGATGCAATAGAGACGTACAATTCCCGGTATTTATCGGGTGTTGGAAATAAAATAGCAAGGCGAACGGCAGCGCGTAACAATATTATCGCAGTTGCGGGAAGCGATGCGCATTCCGCGGACTGTGTGGGTCTTGCAACTGTGGAGGTGGAAACAGAGTCAAAACAAACGACATCGGTGGAAGCGATATTGCGCGGGATAAAGGACGGAAAGGTACGAATAAGAACTAGTAAGAGAACGCCTTTTGTGGTTTACTGCTCTCAATTATGGAAAAAGCGCTATCTATGATTAATTAGTGCATTTCAGGGCAAGCCTCAGGTTGTGGAGACACTAACTAAACATACCATCGTGAAAGTGCTCAACTTGAGCAATATCACGTACCCAAAACTATATATCAGCCCTCCAAATAAACGTTAATAGTAACCGCTGATAGCAAACAGCTTAATTATGTATATCTATCCTAAATCCTTGGTGGCAGGTGGCTGACGGTGAAAGCAGGAGGAGCATAAATTGGGCACTAATTTCGCAACCGGTCTGAGTAATGACAAAAGCAGCGCTATTGCTGCAAAGGAAGCAGTATGGCAGGCAAAAGAGCAGTTGGGTGGGAACCGTGTTGACCTATCCATCGTATATTCATCCAGTGTGTTTGATCACCGGGAGGTGGTAGATGTAGTAAGAGAAGCCACGGATAATGCACCTTTAATCGGTGCTTCTTCCGCAGGCGAGTTTACCGCAGAAGAAGTAGAAAAGGGAAGTGTAGCAGTGGGCTTACTCTCCTCAGAAGACATAAAAATCTTCACTGCTCTGGCTGAAGGCGTAAAAGAAGACCCGGAAGCCGCGATAAAAGAAGCTGCCGCGAAACTTCCGGCTAGCGTACATGGCTATCCATACTTAACTGCCATTCTCCTGATTGATGGGTTATCGGGTGTAGGGGAAGAGGTTACGTTATTGGCTTCCTATCTCTTTGACACTGGACAACTGATAATTGTTGGAGGTATGGCGGGTGACGATTTCAAGATGGAGCGGACCTTTGTGTTCTGTGATGATAATGTCTGTAACAATGCACTCAGTGTCTGTCTTCTTGCCTCAAAAATGCCGCTATTTGCCGGTGTAAAACACGGGCACATACCTCTAAGTAGAGCATTGAAAGCGAGCAGGGCAGAAGGTAACGTGCTATATGAAATAGATAACAAGCCTGCATGGGAGTTATGGAAGGAAGAGACTGCGGAAGCAGCCAAAACGAGTGGTATAGATGTAGACCTGCTTAAAACGCCAGCAGAAATTGCACAGTTCTTTACTAAGTACATATTGGGGTTAGCAACCGAGAAAGAGGGCGAATATAAGATAAGATGGCCAGCGGGAATAAACGAGGATGGTTCTCTCTATTTTACCTGTGGTATACCGGAGGGGGCGGTTTTTTGTATTATGGACGGCAGTAATATAGAAAAACAGATAAATGCCGCGGAGGAAGCAGCGATGATCGCAAAGCGAAACGCGGAAAAGGCAGGGTACTCAGATTTTGCAGGCATCCTCGTCTTCGACTGCGCAGTCCGGCAGTTAATGTTGGGCGATAGATTCAGTGAGTGTGTAGACCGTTTTAAGAAGGTCTTACCCGGTGTTCCTTTGTTAGGTTGGGAGACATACGGAGAAATCTGTCTGGAGCCCGGAGAGTTCAGTGGATTTCATAATACTGCTTCGGTTGTTCTGGTCATACCGGATGTGAAAGAGGAGTAGCAATGGCAACTTTATTAGCGACGGGTACAGGTAAAGGCGAGGATAGCGAAAAGGCAGCAAAAGAAGCGGTATCACAGGCAAAAGATAAATTGGGCGGTGCTCGAGTTGACCTCGCGATGGTGTATTGCTCGAGCAAGTACGACTATCAAAAAGTAGTAAATGCTGTAAGGGCGTACACAAACAAGGCGCCTTTGATTGGTTGTTCCACTGCGGGTGAGTTCACCGAGGATTCGGTGGAGAATGGATCTATAGCGGTGGGTTTGATCTCTTCGGATATGATAAAGTTCTTTACGGCTATGGCAGAAGGCGTAAGAGAAGACCCGGAGCTGGTAGCACGGTCGCTTGCGAACAAAATGCCCGGTAACATAGAAGGGTATCCCGAACTCTCCGCCATCCTTCTTGTAGACGGCTTATCCGGCATGGGTGAGGAAATGACAGTATTAGTATCGCAGGTGTTTGAACAGGTATTTGTAGAAAAGGTAAGGTTTGTTGGCGGCACAGCCGGCGATGACATGCAGTTAAAAGCGACCTTCGTATTCGCCGATGATAAAGTAGCTACCAATGCAGCCAGTATCTGCCTTTTCGCATCGAAAATGCCGTTATTTTCCGCGGTAAGACACGGGCATACGCCATTAAGCGGGCCATTGAAAATAACGCGGGCTGAAGGCAATATATTATATGAAGTGGACGGCAGACCTGCATGGGACGTATGGAAAGCAGAGACGGTGGAATCCGCCAAAAAGATGGGCATAGATGTAGAAAAACTTGACACACCATTGGAAATTGGATTGTTCTTTGCTAATTATGGACTCGGTTTAGCGACCGGGAAAGATGGTGGATATAAGATAAGATGGCCCCTGGGAATAAACGAAGACGGGTCTTTAAATTTTAGCTGCGGTATTGCCAAAGGGTCTACCTTCCGTATTATGGATGGCAGTAATTTAGAAGACCAGATAAATGCCGTGGAGGAAGCCGCAGCGCTAGCAAAGCAAAGAGCGGAAGAAGCAGGTCATTCTGATTTCGGGGGGATCATCGTCTTCGACTGCGCAGTCCGGCAGTTAATGCTGGGCGATAGATTCAGTGAGTGTGTAGACCGTTTTAAGAAGGTCCTACCCGGTGTTCCTATATTAGGTTGGGAGGCATACGGAGAAATCTGTCTGGAGTCCGGAGAGTTCAGTGGATTTCATAATACCACTTCGGTTGTTTTACTCCTGCCGAGAGGAGATACGGGCTAAAGAAAAAAGTGCGCAATGAAGATAAAGAAGAGCGAACTGATAAGCACATATGCCCAGAGTATCGGTATAGAAGCTGCTAAAAATCTGATTGCAAGAAAGATAAATGCTGCTGCCTTAGCGACTAAAGCTGACTACACGGCAGAGGAGGTAGCCCGGATATGCGGGGAGTTGGCAAAGGAGAGTGGTTTAATCCGAATAGTCGCGCAAAATTTCCTAGTTCAATTAGAGCGCAAGAAGGTAGAAGAGCAGACATTGTTACTTGACAACATAGAAACTCAAATATGGTATTTGACAGATACAGAAACCTATGGCGTAGTGAACAAAGCCCGTGCTGATTTTTTGGGGTATGAACAGGAGATATTCGAGGGTAAGAAGCTATACGACATGGTCAGTAAAGAAGAAGCCGGGGTTTGTATCGCCAGTAACCGCGAAGTATTTGATAATAAAAGACAGATTCAAACTGAGCAATGGGTTAAGAATGGCAAGGGCGAAACGCGCTTACTGGCCATTACAAAGACGCCGAAATTAGACGCTAAAGGCAATGTTGAGTATGTAATTTGTGCAGCCGAAGACATCACGGAGCGTAAACGTGCAGAGGAACGCATTTGGCACCTGAACAATGTTCTCAAAGCAATCCGAACTGTCAATCAATTAATCGTGAAGGAGAAGGATAGGGACAGTCTCCTACAGAAAGCCTGCGATGCGCTGGTAGAGACGTCGGATTACGATGTGGTATGGCTGGGCTTCCTGGGCGAAGGCAAAACTTTTGATACCGTCAAGGGTTCTGGTCTCCAGGAACACGTATCTCGTTTCTGCGAGCATCTTGTAAGCGGGGATTGCCCTCCGTGCATATTAAGTGCACTCGCACAGAAGAACCCGTTTGTGGTAATAGATAAATCCCGAGAGTGCCGCGATTGTCTCTTTAAAAACTCATACCCCAGTAAAACAACTGCGATTATCCGTGTAGTGCATGCGGGCAAGCTTTTTGGACTGCTTGGCGTATCATTTGCAACAGCCGTGGTTGAAGCGGAGATTGATCTGTTGAAGGAGGTGGCGTCCGACATAGCATTCGCACTCCATGACATGGCGCGTGAAGAAGAGCGTAAGCGGGCGGAAGACGAGATAAAAAAATCACTGAAGGAGAAAGAGGCGTTATTATGCGAGATACATCATCGTGTAAAGAACAATCTCCAGGTGGTGTCGAGTCTGCTAAGCATGGAAGCACGAGTGGCGAAAGGCAGGAACACGTTTGAAGTGCTCTCAGAATCACGAAACAGGATAAATGCTATGGCTCTTATCCATACGCAATTATATGAAAGCGGGAACTTATCAGAGATAAATATGAAGGGGTTTGTGGATAGACTGTTAAGACAATTGTTCCAGAGTTATCCTGTTCGCGATACGAAAATTACTCCGGTAGTTCAGGTAGCCGGTTATCCGCTTCCTGTGGCTATTGCAGTACCTGTTGGGCTGATTATCAATGAACTGCTATCAAATGTCTTTAAACATGCATTTGATCGCAGAAGAGAAGGCAGGATTGAGGTTAGTCTCAGAGCATCTCGGGCGGGTAAGATAAATCTGAGTGTTAGTGATGATGGCGTGGGATTGCCCGAAGGATATGATATAAACAAAAATGAAACACTGGGTCTGCACTTAGTAAAAATTCTGGTAGAAGACCAGTTACATGGAAATCTGGAGGTCATCAGTAAAGACGGAACTACTTTTAAGATAGAATTTGATATAGAAAGTCCCGGTGGTATTTGATACTTACTTTATCGAGATTTGGTTCTCATAATTCTATCTCCTCTTTTGTGTATATGGTAAATTTATCTTTATTATAAAATAGTGGTAAATATTGCAGGTTGTGGTTCGTGTACCGCATCTTTATAATCCCAAGACGGCGCTCTAACATATCCCTCTCCCTTCTCAGCTCCAGATGTATAATCGCATCAGCGAGGAACTCCTCCACTCCATATTTACCAAACCTGCTATCGCCTGGATACATTTCGGAAATCAAAAAACTCGTTATTCCTGTTTCTCTTAGCCCGTCAAAGAAAAGATGTATCTCTCTACGCGGATTTTTTATGGTTGTTAAGGAGTATAAGGCGTTAAGCGGGTCTATTGCTATTAAATCATAGTCCTGCATCTTTAGGAGGTCATCTACGTAACGCTTGACCTTTTTTATCGAATTATGCTCAAATTTTATATCTACTCCCACCACCTTATCTATCATTTTATGGTCCACGATAGCCAACTTTTCGCTTTCTTTTGCCAGTCCCAGCGTTTGCATCTGTGTTTTTAAGGTCTGTGCCTCCTGTTCCAACGTTATATACAGCCCCTTCAGGTTACCCGTCACTGCGTTATTGTACAAAATGCTATACGCCATGGAACTTTTCATGCTGCCTGCCACGCCACAAATTAGCGAACTCGTGCCTTTTGGGATTCCACCTTCTAATTGGTCATCTAATCTTTCTATATATGTTCTTATCCGTTCCATTTCATTACTCGATAACATAACATAAGTTACATATAAATCAATAAAATCAATAAAAAACCATTTAATTTGGTATTACTTCAGGTACTAGCAGTGGTAATGTCTTCGCAGTTCCATTAACCCATGTGCCGTTTATATTCCCAACTTAGTCCACCGTTCTTGTTCCTAAAACGTAAAGCGTATCTGGTGTAAGACCGGTTGCATTGTAGAAAGGAGCGGAAGTCTTTGCCTTCCATATCCCATTTAAGTCTCCAAAAACCGACGTAGTTTCCACCAGTGAGGTGCAAGTCACCAACCACATTTTATCATAACAAATAACAAAATACCACAAAAACATATCACGCATCCATGGCTTATGTCCCGGAATCACACTTTTAGTTTCGTAAAATCCAACGAAGAAGCACTATAAACGTGCTATT
>JBAQFZ010000076.1:0-4399 GCA_049287525.1 Halobacteriota archaeon
ACGATACGAGACCTCCCTCGGTCACCTAACCACCCTTTCGTCTTCATCCCGACCCTAATCAGACATGCTGACCCCCTATGGCAAACCCGTTTTGGGCCGCGTTTACATACGGTATACCAACCCATAGAGGCATCGAACTTCCCCAAGTGGAGGGAGGGTCGTTGCCAGCATATCCCACCTCTGGTTCGCTTTCGCTCCGGGCTAAAGACAGCCTCAGGCTCTTCAGATTCCCCCTCACGAGGGACACCCTGCCACTGTTGGCCTCTGCACCGATACGGGTAAACAGCACAGGAGGGATTTTAACCCTCTGAGCGATTATGCTACGAGGCACGCATCCGCCCAGTGATGAATCACTGCTGAAAGCACAGCGGCGATTTCTATCATCCCCGGTATGGGACCCCAGAAGTAGCTGAACAATTTTAGAACGGGATTTACCTTCTTTTCTGCGATTTCGTTGTATCCATACTTCTCAAGCCTCTTTTCTGCTTCTTCTCCTGTCAGACCTCCGGCACTCGCTGATAATTTGTCAAAAGTATCAGGCACGGAAAGCTCGAAGAGGCGAATGCAGACTTGAATAAGGAACCATGATGCAGGTCTCTGTTGATATTAAGCCCGGATACGGGCGTGTCCTTGTGGAAACAAAACCGCTAATGGGTGTTGTCTTCTAGGATGCATCAAATACCGCGGCTGTCGCTGCTGAGAATTACACCAGATGCGACCTCTCAGGAAGCGATATTATCTTCAGTGTTGAAGCATTATCAGAAGTTCCCGAAGTTGATGGACCCAGCGCCGGTGCCCTGATGACAACACTTATTATTGCGGCACTGGAAAATATCACGCTCACCCATGATGTGACCATGACAGGCACAATCAGCCCGGATGGGCATATTGGGGAGATTGGGGGCGTTATGGAGAAGGCAGAGGCGGCGAAAGCGGACAATAAGCGTATTTTTATCCTCCCGCGGGAGAATAGTCGGCTTGTGAGGTATGAAGAGGTGAGAAAGCAGTACGGTGGCATAACCATAATTAAGCAGAACCCGGCCATTGAAGATACAAAAGAATACATTGAGAAGAATATTGGAATTCACGTAGAATATGCTGATTCAATCAGAGATGTCATGGACATCATTCGTTAGCCCGTCCAACCTTCTTTGGTTTTTCTCCTTCACGATAAGGAACCGGGATATACTCAACACTTCCGCCGGGTACTCGCCCAACAGCGGGTCAACAGGTATTTCATTGAACGAGCAAAGGAATTGAGTAACGATTTTCTACAAAACCGAAGCTTTACTCAAATCAAATGACAATGTTTTATTTATTGGAAAAACAGCGAATTCATTAAGGAAAACTACTATGATGACATCCAGAGAATAGAATCTGAATTGAAAGAAGTGGTAGAAACGAATGAGGACAGAATAAAAATTAAATGAGATATACGACAAATGGTTTTAACGAATCAACAATGATGGAATTGAAAATGTGCACATCACATCAATGAATATAATAAATAAAATCTATGCTTAAATGGTGATACTATGATTGAACCGGGTGAAGGAATTACCATGACACTGTGGCTTATTGTGGCTGTGCTGTCATTAATCCCTATTATTATCTTTTCTATAAGCTATATCAGAGTAAGAAGCAAAAAACTGCTGATCACAACCGCAGCATTCTATCTTTTCTTTATCAAAGCGATGGTATTGGCAATGAAATTGTTCGTCTGGAATTACAGTGATGAGATATGGTGGTCTGTTGCAGCTATATTGGATATTATTATAATTTGTCTGATCGCCTACTCCTTAGTCAAGAAGGCGTAAAGACATGAAAGAAGAATATATAGCGCTTGAAAATCGTAGATTGATATATGATTATATACTTAATAATCCGGGCTCGCATCTAAGAGAAATCTCAAGAGCACTTAATATCCATTTGAGTACATTACGGTATCACCTCCATTATTTAGAAAAAAGGGAATTAATCGTTAGTAAAAAAGAGAAGAATTTAAGAGTGTATTTTATCGCAGGAAAAGTAAGCACCCGGGACAAAAATATAGCCCCATTACTCCAGCAGAAACGTTTCCGTGACATCATTCTTGTTATAATAATCACCCCTCAATTGACCCACACAGAAATATCAAATAAATTATCAATTAAACCATCAACTCTGTCGAAATATATCAATATACTGGAAGACCGGGGAATAATTTCTCATGAGAAGGTGGGAAGAGAAAAACGGTACTACGTATCCAATGGAAAAAGTATTATGGAACTATTGTTAACTTATAAAAAATCATTTTGGGACTCCTTGGTTGACAACGTTTTGGAGATATACTTCGAAAAATGAATTGTTGATTGTTCACACTGTAAGACGATACTGCAGTTGAATAAGGATGCTGGAATGACTATCTTCATGAATACCCATCGCCTTTCAGAAGTAACACAGACATGTTCAACAATTGGTGTGCTCAGTCATGGCGAACTGATCTATGTCGATTCGTTAGCAAACACCCTCAAACATTTCAAAGATGAATTCTCACTGGAGCAGATATATCTTACCATTGAGAATGGAGCTAAGAATCATGCATAGCTATAAAATAGCTCATAATGAAGTCAGATCCCTGTTCAGGGAGAAGACTTTCCTGCTGTTGTTAATTATATTTAGAGGCATGAGTCGTGCTTTAACCTATATCGGCTGGTCCGCACAGCATGCATTAACAATTTCTTCGTTGTATGTATATACTGATATTTTCTTTGTATAAAGCATGAACATGAACAACACACAGGAGAAACAGGTTCTTGTCAGGTTTAACTCGAGCATCCTCAATAAAAAATGGAGGGATATTGGATGGATTGTTGTTTTTTTATTTTTCGGGATTATTGCAAATTATTTCATCTTGAATAGAAGAAATACACTTTCGGGTGGAATAGAATGATGAACTGCTGATTGTTTACACTTTGTGTTATAATTCGCGTTTTGTGTCACAAATCAAATGTATGGATACACCATATAGTATAATTGTGGCAAAAGCAGAAAAGCCACTTTAGGAGGTGCAACAAAACATGAAAAAAGAAAAATGGCTAATCGCTGGAGGAGTAGTCGGCGTGCTGGTGGTAGCCCTGCTGGTGGGCGGTATCGCAATGCCCTCCTTCGCCCAGGGGACCACATCCCCGGCGCAGACTCAGGCACAAACCGAAGAGCAGGTTGACAACGGTCCGAACGAGCAATTTCCCCGCTATGGCTCTTCGATCCGCGTGGACGATACCCGGTACGAGGGTATGAGCGAGACGGACGAGGCAGCGGCGCTGGCTGGCATGGCCACCATCACGCCAGAACAGGCCAAAGCTATAGCTCTGAAAGCCTACCCCAACACGAGCTGTGTTGAGCTGGAACTGGACAACGAGAACGGGGCGCTGGTCTACGGTGTCGAACTGAGCAACGGCATGGACGTGAAAGTGGACGCCGGCAACGGCGCGGTGTTGTACGTGGACAGCGGCAATGACCATGAGGACTTTGGCAACGACAACATAGAACGCGACTCCAAAGGCGAAGAAGACCACGAAGGCTAAGTGGGAACTCAAACACGGAGTTCTTTTTTTTTTGATGATATAGTTCACGTTTTGTGTTACAATTTCAATATTTGAGGAAAATATGATAATTGGAATGTTTTCTCTTCCTCCATGACCTTTCGCTCCCGTTGGTCGCTCCAACCCTATCGGGTTCGGGTGAACTCGGAACGTTATAGGTAATCGGCTTCGGGACGCCAGAAATAAAAAGTCTTTGGTCTTTCCTCTGCCTGCACACTATCTTCGATTGTTAATGGATGGAATCCAAAGAGGCACCCAAGGGGCGAGAGTTCTTCGATTGTTGGTTCGGTAATGTCTTATCCAGAGCATAAATTTTTCCTCTTGTAATGCGGGTATCTCCTCAAGCGATTCCAGTTCGTATATCCGTTGCATCGTAGCTGAGTATTTAATCGCTGTAATCTTCATCCCCTATCCTCCCTGCATTTCCTTTTCTACATTCTAAAAATACCACTGCTGCCCTATACAGTTATTGCCCCCCTCGTAGAGGGAGAAATTGTTGAGATAATAGAAATGCGGAAAGATAAAATACCGTAAAGTATTCATAACTATTGGTGGGATTAAATGAATGAACTAACGTCTGTCATCAACCATTCGGTTATGATAACCATATTTGTCTTTGTAACCTTAACTCCGTCAAATCATAGGGAACATATAATTACTAACTGCCGTATAAAGTATGCTTTTATTGATTTAACGAGGCAATAAAACCGAAAAGCTTTTTATTTGTATGTTCCCTACATAACTTTATGGGGGGCATAGAAGAGTGGGTGAGAAAGTGGTTGGAAGATCAGCGACACGAGGGTAAAACGTGTCTC
>JBAQFZ010000077.1:0-36526 GCA_049287525.1 Halobacteriota archaeon
CTTGACTTTGTCACATTATAATTAGAAGCTCTATAACTTTTTCCCCATGCACCAACCTCATTCACCACACGGCACCAAAAATCTTCATTGACCCTAACCAGCCTCTCACTTCGTAATCAGCCATCCCTACTTCAACTTTTGGGGAGGTATAATCTCTTGTCGATTAACGTACGATCGCTATGCATGGCATATCTCGGGAACACACCCACCTGGCAATTATCCACTTTCCCGAATCTCCCGCAGTACTGCCTCTTTGCGCCCACGGAGTGCGCACCATCCTTGAGAAAGCCCGATTCATCAATATGTACAGAACCATGAGCCGGGTTCCCAATCAACTCGCTGATTCTCCCCTGAATCTCCATGATAACGCCTTCTTCATCCCATTGCGAATTGGAGAGGAAATGCTGAAGCGCCTGATGGTCACTGTCTAGAACTGTCTTTTCCATATTGGTCATATTCTTCCGCTCGGATCCAAATAAAAGCCCCTGTGAATACTGCAATGCCTGTCCTGCTACGTACCGCGTTTTTGTCATGAAGAAGCGGTGAAGCCCCGCGTGGAACTCTTTTAGTTCACCGACCGCATTTTCTATATCTAAGACCATTAACTCCATTGTGCATCAAACTCTATTAAAGGATGGTCATAAAAATCTTATTTTATCAAAATACCCTGATATACTCTTCTCGATGTGGTAAATATTAATTATCTGAAGATTATTTTAGTAGCCGTCATTATTTCGTTTGGCTTTGGGGGTACAGAGTGCAATACATCGGCTCATTAATGTTATATCTTGGAAAGGTTTTTATAATACAAAGTTAATCTGACAACGTCAAGATACGATACAAGAAACATTACTTAACTCTGGCTTCTCTTTTATAAGTAATGAAAAATTTACGCGTAGGTGTAATAGGCTGCGGCGTGATAGGCAGTGAGATATGCAAGGCGATAGATAGGGAAGACCAGGGGATGGAACTGATTTTTTTAGGGGATACCCATCCTGATAGAATAGAAAGCCTGCAAAAACGTCTGAAGAAGAAACCGGCTATCACTAAATCCGATAGCGAGGGGTTGGCTGCGATTTTAGCGGATGTGGACCTGGTGATAGAGTGTGCATCGCAGGTGGCAGTTCGTGAGTTCGTGATCCCCGCGTTGCGGATGGGCAAGGATGTAATGATTCTGAGCGTTGGTGCACTGCTCTGTGTGGATGGACTTTATGACGAGATTGAACGTATCGCGAATGATAAAGGCTGTAAGGTGTATATCCCCTCAGGTGCCGTGGCGGGAATAGATGGTTTAAAATCAGGGGCTATGGGGAGGATGCATTCGGTGGAGCTGACCACGATAAAGCCACCGCGTGGATTTGAAGGAAATGAGTACGTGAGAGAGATAGGGATAGATATATCTTCAATAGAGCATAAGGAGACGCTGTTTGTGGGTTCCGCAAAGGAAGCAGTGAAACATTTTCCCGAGAACGTGAACGTGGCAGCGACTTTAAGCCTTGCCGGGATAGGACCCGAAGCAACGCGAGTGAAGATAGTTGCAGACCCCGCAGCGGGCAGGAACGTGCATGAAATAGAGGCGAAGGGCGAATTTGGTACACTATTCGTGCGTGTGGAGAACGTTCCATCGGCTGCAAATCCAAAGACGAGCTATTTAGCTGCTCTTTCCGCAATAGCAACGCTGACGAGGATATCAGCCCCAATACAGGTTGGGACATAGTTGGCTAAAACACGAGATTACCTCACGAACTTAATCACACCACCTGAAGGCGAAAAGAGAATGCCATCTCGCTTCATCATGTCTATTATCTCTTCTGCCTTCTCTCTTTCCATGCCGTCCTCCTCCGCGAGGTCCAGTACCTCCTCCAACGGCACTTCATCGCCATATTCCGTCTCCAACTCCTTTATTATCTCCCTTATAGATCTTGCACGGTCCCGCCTGGTCTTAGTCGTACCCGCCGCTATCCAGTCAGTATCCAGCTTACCGGTTTCAGGGTCAACAAACACGCGATTCAAGCAGTATTTAACGACCTTAATCACACGTTCGGCATCTTCAGCCGTTACTTCATCGCGTAAGCTCGCTCTTGCTCTCGCCTCGCCCAACCGAATCAGTGCTTCTAACTGCCGTACCGTTACGGGCACAGGCGCTTCTTCATCCTCATAACTCTGCCTGCGTAGCCCGATATAGAACTCCATGAATTCGTTCTTCGCCGCTTCTGTCATCACCGGAAATATGTTCCTTTTACTCCATGCCACGTATTTCCTTAATAAATCACCCCGTATCGCCGGCTCCATTATTTGCTTTGCCTCCTGGAGAATTTCCCTTTTACCACCATCCACTTTTCCCGTGCTCTCAAACCTTGCAAGCAGTTCACCTGCGTAATGCGTCTTTATTATATGCTCTGCGGTCTTCAAGTCCAGTTCTTCCTCCGGTCGGTCCATCATGGTAAAAATCAGGTCAAACCTTGACAATAACGTGGAAGGCATGTTTATCTGCTCGGCAATCGGTGTGTATTTATCAAACCGGCCGAATTTAGGGTTTGCAGCAGCCAACAGAGCACATCTAGAGTTTAATCGCGCCATTATACCTGCTTTAGCTATGCTCACCGTTTGCTGTTCCATTGCCTCATGGAGTGCATCCCGGTCTTCCCGCCTCATCTTGTCTATCTCATCCACTGCTGCTATGCCTTTGTCGGCGAGGACTAATGCACCCGCTTCTAACGTCCACCGCCCTTCTCCAAACTCGTCTCTAACCGCCGCTGCTGTCAGTCCTGCGGAAGTACTGCTCTTACCACCGGTATATAAGCCACGCGGGGCTAATCTGATTAAATACGTGAGTAATTGGCTCTTAGCAACTCCCGGGTCACCCACAAGGAGCAGGTGTATGTCGCCGCGTATCCGCGTCTTATCCGGCAGCTCCTTTGGAACGCCAGAGAACAATTGCAGTATCATCGCCTCTTTTATCTCGTCGTTACCGTATATAGAAGGAGCAATGCTTCTTATGAGCTGCTCATACACCTCCGGCTGATTTCTCAGCGCCATTATCTCTCGCTCGTCTTCCTCGGTTATCACAATCTCTTCAAACTCTTCCTGCATCAGCTCTAACGAATTACCATCCAGGTATACATCAAAGAACGGCGTCTTACCGAATTGTGTCGTACGCTGATATGACCGTAGAATGCCAATAATAACTACCCGATCACCAGGTGTGACCGCACCCGAGATATCATCTTCCATATAAACGTCCAGCGCTTGCGGCAATTCGCCACCTCGTAATTCCTCGGGCGACTCCTGTAGTCGTATCTTCTGCGCATTTGTGAATTTCGACTTCTCTACCAATAACTTGAACCGCTGTACTTTTCTACCGCATCCACCGCTCTCCTGCTCACACTCGACCGGCTCTTTGAATTGCCTTCCACCCTGCTGCTCCAGGGAGAAGATATGGTGGCAAAAGGGGCATTCAAATACTGCGTCCACTATACGCGGTCTCACCTCTGTCGCCTTTGTCACCAATCCATCTATGCCCACCAGTTTGCCGATGTCGTTGCTCCGGATGTCCCGTATCTTCACCCGCCGCGGCAGTTTTATTATACGAATATTTGCTGCGTCAAGTGTAACGCCAGTGGGTATATCCATCCCTCTTAAAGCATCGGTTGCCGAAGCTATTGCTACATCTGGCGTTTCCAACACCATATCGGCGAGATTCGAATCGTAAATGTCTATATCCGTGAATTTGACAAACAAACTACGCCGTTCAGGATAAGAATTAGATAGCTCTATCAGGTCGTTCCAGCAATACCGCTTCAGAAAGTCCTCCCATCGCTCTGTTACCAGATCCTGCATCTTTTAAATCTCCCTTATTTTAGTTATGCTTGATACTTATTCCTTCGCGTTTATGTATCTAATTAATCTAAATGTTGCTCCTACTTTATGTATGGGCAGTTGCAATCACAGTCAATAAAACCATAAATGAATATCTCTCGTGATGTGCTATGAGTAATAGCTTATAGGGGCGCCGGCGATGGATACAAGAAGAGGGTTAGGATGGGGGAGTGCATGATCAGGTTAGCGGTTGTTTTTGACGGTGCCGGCGTTTTATACATACCGTTCAGGATTATAAAGAATATAGATAGAGGAATTATAAAACGCAGTAGGGTATCAGGATTAGCATGTACGGACAGGCTTGATAAAGGTGCGATGGTGATATTAAAGACGAAATATGTAGAGACGATGGAGCAAGAACCCGAATCGGAATTATTATCTGATTTGATAAAGGCGAAAAAAATAGAAAGTAAAGTGGTATATAAGAGAGAAGGAATTAATGACAGTGAAGTGGTAGAAACCATTTTAGGAGATAAAAGCGTTACATTGAAGGATATACATGAAACGATGTCCTTTTTAAAGCGGTGCGATATTCTGCCGCTAATAGGCATAGGTTTGATTGCTGATATGACCGCGGGTGCGGTAAAATATGTCATCGCTGGTGCCCTAAATTTCTTCCCGGAAACACGCAAACTCATCAGGGTACTGAGTAAGAAAGGCATCGCGCTATATATAGCGTCAGGAGATAGGATAGAGGGAGGAGAGATGGCGGTATATTTACCGGAAGTACCACCGGAGAATATCTTTGGTATGTTAAAGCCGGAGGATAAGAGGGATCTGGTAGCGAAGTTGAAGCGAAAGCACAAGGTGATGATGGTAGGGGACAATATAAATGATTATCTTGCGTTTTGTGAAGCGGATATAGCGGTATTATCGTTACAGGAAGAGGCAGATAGACCGGGTAGGATATTTGAGATTGCGGATTTTAGGATAAAGGATATAGGAGAGATAGAGGAGATATTAGAAGAGATAGGATAGGGGGCGAAGAATGCAAAACCTGAAACCAGAAGAGGGGGAAGACCTGGAATTGCTGGCTGATGAGCTGAGGAACTACGAGGGGGTAAAGCGGAAGGGTGCCATATCTGACCTCGTGAGATGGTTTGGTAAATCAGACTTAGTAGGAGATCAAACGGTAGCAGGATTTGGCGAAGATGCCGCAGTACTCAGAGTTGACGATGAACATTTAATTTTACTCGCTGTGGATGGGATATGGGGTAGATTGTTGAATGCCGACCCCTGGTGGGCAGGTTATTGTGCGGTTCTCGTGAACGTGGGGGACATAACTGCGATGGGTGGCACACCCGTGGCAATGGTGAATCTGACGTCAACGCAGAATAAGGACATCTGTGCAGACCTGGGAAGGGGCATGCAAGCAGGAGTAAATAAGTTCGGCGTGCCTATGGTCGGGGGGCATCTACATCCTGATACCTCTTATAATGCACTTGATGTAAGCATATTAGGGACGGTAAAGAGAGATTCGGTAATATACTCAAGCGGTGCGAAACCAGGGGACAAGGTATTAGCTGCGATAGACCTTGACGGCAGGATATATCCCAGTTACAATTTAGCATGGGATAGCACGACAAAAAGAACGGCATCAGAGATAAAACAGCAATTAAATACGATGGTACAGATAGGAGAGAAGCAGCTGGCAACCGCAGGGAAGGACATAAGCAATCCCGGTACCCTGGGCACACTGGGGATGCTACTCGAGTCGTCCGGTGCTGGTGCGACAGTGGAGCTTGATAAGATACCGAGACCTGATGTGGCAAAGGTGCCTATTTCTCTTGCACATTGGCTAAAGTTGTATCCCGGGACTGGATTTGTGCTCACGGTGGAGAGCGAAGAGAAGGGTGCGGAGTGCATACAAATATTCGAATCGGCAGGGATAACAGCAGCTATTATTGGTGAAGTGGATGCAAGCAAACAGTTGAGAATAACAAATGGAACAGCAACTGCCACGGTGTTTGACCTTAACAAGGAGATAATAACGGGAATAACGGGTAAGGACTGAGCATATGCGTGCTATACCGATTTTTAGCGATGAGAGACGATTTTGACCATTTATATGAACGGATAAGGCAGGGCGAGATAGAGCGGAAGGATGCACTATTTTTAGCGAATAATCTACCCTATTTGTGGTGCATTGCAGATAGGCTGCGGAAGGAGGAGAAAGGCGATATTGTCACTTTTGTGGTGAACCGGAACATAAATTTCACGAACGTTTGTGTAGGCGACTGTAAGTTCTGTGCGTTCCGGGCTAAGAAGGAGCAAGGCTATATGCTGAGCATGGATGCGGTCTTAGAAAAGGTGGAGGAGGCGGTGAATAACGATGCGAAGGAGATATGTATTCAGGGCGGACTGCATCCCGACCTTGATCTGTCAGACTATTGCGGGATTCTTGAGGGCATAAAGTCTCATTTTGATGTGCATATCCATGCCTTTTCACCGATGGAGATAAACCATGTTGCGAAAAACTCAGGGCTGACCGAAGAGGAGGTGCTGAAAGAATTAAGGAGTGCGGGGTTGGGCACTATTCCAGGAACAGCAGCAGAGATACTTGATGATTCGATAAGAGCGGTAATATGCCCTAATAAGATAAATACGGCGAAATGGACGGAGATAATAAAGATTGCGCATCGGCTGGGCATACCTTCCACTGCCACCATCATGTACGGGCATATTGAATCCTTAGAGGATAGGATAAATCATATATTCAAGATAAGGGAGATACAACAGGACACGGGCGGATTTACGGAGTTTGTGCTATTAAAGTTCATGCGGATGAACAACGAATTGGGGAAGATGGTGAATCGAAGTGTCTCATTTCGGGATACCGCGATCGTGCATGCACTTGCAAGGGTCATTCTGCATCCTTATTGCAACAATATACAGGCATCCTGGGTGAAATTGGGGCTGCGGGATGTACAGAAGATGCTTCTCTTCGGTGCGAATGATTTAGGTGGTACGTTGATGGAGGAGAATATCTCGCGATTATCGGGTTCGCCTGTTGGTGAATACATGAGTCCCGAGGACTTCGAGCGATTGATAAAGGATGTGGGCAGAACGCCAAGAAGAAGAAGTACACTGTATGAGTTGTTATAGCATTCAATGTAATCGAATTATACTACCGTGAAGAGGGAGATTATAAATGAAAGAAGAGGAACTAAAGATATTGCAGTTCAGAGAATTGGTAGGTGACGACCTTTTCTGGTTTTCCATATCTCAGAACGTTATGACGCTGGAAAAAGACCGGCTTAGATTCCGGGAGCTGGCACTGGCAATCCTAAATTATTTCGAGTGTGAACGGTGCTGTAAATGCTGTACTGAGATGCCGATTCATCTGAATGATGAAGATGTAGAGCGGCTTGCCTCTATTGACGGTGATGCACTGTTTGATAAGATGGACGAGAACGAGGCGGACAACTACCTGAAAACGCCATGCCCGTATTTAGAAGGGGATACATGCACAATTTACGAGCACAAACCATCTGCATGTCGTATGTTCCCGTTTGTCGTTCTACGTCCTATACCTACACTGCAATTATGCCCTATGGGCAAGCGGATTTTTGATAAAGTTAAATATTTAACGCGTAAGTACGGTAAAAAAGAGCTGAAGGTGGAATGGGAAGAAGAAGAAGAAGAAGGTGCTTCTGAAAAGCTGCATGATTACACCGGTGAGACAACAAAAAAAGCGGTATATGTTGCACTTCCGATCCCCGTTCTGGAGAAGTTTTTACGGTATCTTCAATTAGAACAGTTATAAATAAAATAAGATTGAAAGGAAATTAAAATAATATTGCATGGCTATATTATTACAGGAAGATGACGCAAGAAGCACTGATAGATAAGATTGAACGGCTAAGACGAAAGAAGAATGCGATTATTTTGGCTCATAACTACCAGCGAGACGAGGTTCAGGACATAGCGGAGTACGTAGGTGATTCCTTAGAGCTGGCAAGGATGGCAATGACGGCGGATTCCGATATTATCGTATTCTGTGGCGTTGATTTCATGGCAGAAACAGCAGCGATACTGAATCCCGATAAAAAAGTTATCATTCCCGACAGAGGTGCAATATGCCCGATGGCACAGCAGTTACCAGCAGACGATTTGCTTGCTGCAAAGCGAGAGAATCCCAATGCCGAGGTTGTCCTTTACGTGAACACCCTTGCGGAAACTAAGGCACTTGCCGACTGCATCTGCACTTCTGCGAATGTACAGAAGATCGTTAATGCTATGGACACACCGACTATACTGTTTGGTCCGGACTGCAACTTAGCATATTACGCACAGCAGGCAACCAAAAAGGAAATTATCCCCATTCCTGAGCATGGTCTTTGCCCTTCGCATCATCAGATAGTGATGGACGATTTATTAAAGGCTAAGAAAGCGCATCCACGTGCAAAAGTGATTGTCCATCCTGAGTGCATACCCGAAGTTCAGGACAGTGCGGATTATATCGCGTCCACAAGTGGCATGGTAAAGATTTGCAAAGAGATAGAAGCTGCTGATGAGTTCTTGATTGGCACGGAGATGGGGCTACTGCACCGGCTCGAACAGGAAGCGCCGGAAAAGAGATTCTATCCCATCTCCACTACCGCCGTATGTCCTCAGATGAAGATGCACACGTTAGCGAAGATAGAAGCGGCATTGGAGAAAGAGAAGCCCGAAGTTTTTGTTTCAGCAGGGGTTGTAGAGAAGGCGAGGAAAGCGATAGAGCGGATGCTTGAGATTTCATGAGAGGTCTGGTCTATTAGAGGGGTTGTTTGAAGATGAGACAGCGTCCTCATTAAACGCTGGTGGCGCCCTTACCCTTATTTTTTGCCATAAAAGGACCGTGATGCCTGGTAGTTATACGTTCACTTCTCCCCATTCGCCAATACCTTAACGTTTCCTGTGGAGATGTTTGGCACATATACTTCCCTGCGAAATTGGGGCACGACCTAAATAACTTATACTTATTATACTTATAATATCCCATCTATCCTGGCACCACAACTTGGACATCTTGAATTTCGTATTTTATTCTCCAGAACATGGAATCCCACCCGGCGGATTAGCAACTCGCCGCATTGATAGCAGTAAGTATTCTCGTCCCCCTCACCCGGCACATTACCCTCATACACGTATCTCAACCCTACATCCAACCCAATTTCCCTCGCTTTATGTAAGGTAGTAACCGGAGTTGGAGGGAGATGAGTTAGCTTATACGCAGGATAGAACTGTGAGATATGCCATGGTATGTCCACGGCTACACTTTTGATGAATTCGGCAATCCCTCTGAGATCTTCCTTAGAATCGTTCAACGTGGGTATAACCAGCGTGGTTACTTCAACCCAAACACCCAGATGCTTGTAGAGCTTTATTGCGTCCATGACTGGTTGCAGGTGCCCGCCGCAATTTTTTAGATACATATCTTCGGATAGCCCCTTCAGGTCTACGTTCACGGCATCTAAATACGGTGTGATCGTACGTATAGCCTCCTCTGTAATATACCCATTTGAGACAAAGACGTTGCATACCCCTTCTTCATGTGCCAGCCTGGCGGTGTCATAAGCAAACTCGAAAAAGATGGTCGGTTCGGTATAAGTGTATGCAATGCTTCTACAACCATATTGCTTGGCTGCCGCAACAATCTCTTCAGGAGATATATCTTCCCCTACTATCTGTTTCTCACCTTCTTTTGGCATCTGTGAAATATGGTAGTTCTGGCAGTTCTTGCATCTGAAGTTACACCCCATCGTAGCAATTGAGTATGCCTCAGAGCCGGGATGGAAATGGAAGAGAGGTTTCTTCTCTATCGGGTCTATCCCTCTCGCAACTACCTTACCGTAGACCAAGCTGTAGAGGACACCACCCCTGTTTTCTCTAACACCACATATCCCACTCCTCGTTTCGTTTATCTTACAATGATGTGGGCATAGGTGACATCTAACCGCGTTCTCTTCCAGTTTCTCGTAGAACATCGCCTCTTTCATTTTAACCTTTTCACCTTTCCTTTCGATTTGTGATGGATGGGTACAAAGAATTAAAAAGATATAGAATAAACAATTATCAAGTGTTTATTGTCTCTTCAAAGATAAAAAGGTATAAAAAAATGGAAAAGGAAGAATTGGATATAGTAGTAAATGAGGATGCAACGGCAGAAGAAATCGCGCCGATAGCGAAAGCGGTGAATGACTTGTTTGGAATGCCCGTATCAATGCGAAGCAGGAATAAAAAAGGCGTTAGAGTGGAAAAAGGAGAAATTATAGACTTCGAATACACCGGTCCGGTATTGGAGCGAGTACTCAAGGAGAATCGAGCGATACACACAAATCTCCTTGAGGGTAAATATGCCGGTGTACCGGTTGTTGTCGTTCCAATTCGAAATAAGAAAGGGGATGCGGTGGCAGCATTGGGCATTTTTGACCTGGTTGGAACAGTAGATTTGGGAGCTCTATTTGCCGAGTATCCAGCGGTTCTCGAACAGGTTAGGTCGTATCGTAAGGGAGAGCGAAAATGAACATAACTTTATAGACTTAAATTGTTAGGTAGCTGACAGGAGGTAAAAAAAGGATGTTGTTCATAACGTGCGTGAGAGTCAATCCAGGCATGGTGGAAGATGCGAGGAAATTCGGCGACGAGTTACTTAAAAATCCGCCCACAGGCGTCAAGTTCCTGCAAGTGTATCATACACTGGGCAGGTATGACGCAGTATGGATTTATGAGGCGGAAGACTCGCAGGTAATAATAGATTTCCTCCACCAGAGCAGGGATGTCTCAACAACGGAAACCTGGGTTGCCTTTGCAAGGTAGATGTGAAGAAATTTGGGAAGGCAAAAAAAATTGGCTGAGAAGAATAGTGGACAAAAAATCCGCTCTTCTTTCTCTTTTTTATTTTTAGTTTTAGCTTTTTAACATTCCCGTCTATTAATAAAATTAGTAAGCAAAAACGGAGTAAAAGAAAATGGGTATATATTTGATGTTGTCAAAACTTACGGCAGAAGGTAGAAAAGTAGTAAAATACCGCCCAGAGCGGATAAAGGAAGTAAACGAAGAAATAGAGCGAATGGGCGTGAAAATATTAAGTCAGTACGCTCTTTTCGGTCCTTACGACTTCGTGAACATATTAGAAGCGGAAAGCGAGGAAGCCATTTTGAAAGTAGCTATTAAAAAGACTGCTGGGGGTAAACTGGAAGTAATGACACTGCCTGCGATTCCCATAGATAAGTTCATAGAGAGCATGAAGGAATAAATTAATTAGTTTGAAATGAGGGCAAAATGGGGATTCCAGTCGTGGAGCAGGAGCGATGCACAGGGTGTAGAGAATGTATCAGTGTTTGTGAGCCAAATGCAATTGAAATTGTGAATGAAAAAGCGATAATAGATTATAACCGGTGTTATGGTGATACTGAGAGATGCAGAGCTTGTATAGAAATATGTCCGCAAGGTGCTATCTTTGAAATGGAATAGTTAGTACAAAATGAAAACAGAAGATGAAAAGGAGAAACTGAGTTTATTGCTGGTGTACTGGATTGAGCATAACAAAGAGCATGCGCAGGATTTTAAGCGCTGGGCTGAGAAAGCCAAAGGGTTTGACGAAATTGGCACCGATGTCTATGAAGCGATAAAGGAAGCGGTCGAACACATGGAAGAAGTGAACGAATGCCTTTTCAAGGCTTTTGATGATATAAATAATAAAGATAAGAAGGATAAGAGTAAGAAATGAAAATCTTGATATGTGGCAAAGGGGGCTGTGGAAAGAGTTCAGTAACAGCACTGCTTGCAATAGAACTTGCAAAGAAGGGATACAAAGTCATCGTGGTAGATAATGACGAATCAAACTTCGGACTGCATATTCAGCTTGGAATGGTGCTTCCAAAGGATTTCGCACTACACTTCGGCGGTAAGAGAATGGTTGCAGCGAAGCTGTTGGAGTCGAAGGGAGGGGAAGGGGAAAGATTCAGTGTTTTCAACGAGGGGATAAGAGCGAGTGACATACCGGAGGATTACATGAGCAAAAAGGGAGGGGTAAATCTGCTCGCGATAGGCAAGATTCGCGATTTTGGCGAAGGTTGCGCATGCCCCTTTAATGCTTTATCCGCGGATTTCTTGCGCATGCTCACGTTAAGTAAAGATGAATTTGCACTTGTTGATACCGATGCAGGGGTTGAGCACTTTGGAAGAGGTGTTGAAGCTGGCTGTGACCTCCTTCTAATGGTCATTGACCCGTCTCAGGAATCAATTAGGCTTGCCGAGAAGGTAAATAAAATCGCTGAGGAGGTGGGCAAACCGTTATATTATGTTTTGAATAAGACAGATGAAGAAACTGCAAAGTTTCTTCTCGATTCGGTGGATCAAAGTAAGGTCGTATCAGTCATACCAGCAGATAAAAAGGTATTTAGAAATTGTTTAGTTGGTGAAGCACTCGATTTTGAATTGAAAGGTATCGGGGAGCTTGCTGATTTCTTGGAAAGGAAAACGAACAGGGATAGGTGAAATCAAAAGAGAAGGGAAATTTGAGAAATGCCATAAGGCAAATTCCTATATCCGATTACGCAGCTCATATAGCGGATATTCTTTACGAATCCTTCAATAGTAATAGCGATATCCCGTATGAGCACATAAGGAGATTAGCAGGTGAAAATGCTGAGGATGTCATACTTATTGCAAGTGAAAAGCGGTTAATCATTCCAGAAGGAAAAGATTTGAGTTGGAAAAGCAGTGAATATCTTTTTAGAGATGAAAAAAGATTTAAGTAGACTTTTACAGGATTTAAGAAATATACACGAGGATTTCAAACTTATTCCCGCGAATGAAATAGAAGTAGCGGATTGGGTACGAAGCAGAAGTGTTCACATCACCGTATCAAGAAATAACCCTTTTCGGGCTGCTATTGATAGAATGAACTCGCTCAATTACGTACCTCTTTTCCAGCTTTCCTGCTCCATGGCTAAAAAAGCCTGCAGTTCTTCCTGATTCATTATCGTTAATTCCACCTCGACCTCCACATCCATCTTTTTTATTTGCTCAACCACACTATTTACGAGATAATCCCTGACCTGTGCGGGGATACCGGGAAAGGGAAGAGCCATAGTAACCAAGACCTTGTTCCCTTTGACTGCTATTTCCTTAACTACCCCTAAGTCAACTAAGGTGCGGTCAATTGCAGGATGCTTTATGTCTGCTACAACCTGGCGAATATCTTCTTCTGATTTTTCTTTAGCCATTACTCATCCCTCCTTTCTTTTTAATTTCTTCTCTCCCGTGCGAATAGCCACTTTAAGCCAGTTCTCCGGCGGCACAAAAGGACATACATAGTTCTTACTGTATGCACACCAGGGATTATAAGCTTTATTAAAATCGAGAATCCATCTTCAGAGAAAATTATTCTTGCTCTTGCTGGCTGGACTCATACAGCTAATACGTGGGGACCTTGCACCTGTGCCGCCCCGCGAGATAAATTGGAGATTCCGGGAGGTGCCCTATTTCGACCCGGCATTCCTTGCAAACTTCTACCTCATCGATGGCTGGAAGCACCCTGATAACCCTCTTAATCCTGAGGAAGCTCCCTTAGTTGGGCAATTTGGACTTCATTTCCTTTTCCCTGACGATTTTTGGGTACTATTTTTCTTCACAAAGTTATCCGGTACTGTGAGTTCAAAAGCTCCAACTCCGGACAAAGTTGATGAACCTGGATATAAGGCGCCAGAACCACTAGTTGCTTCTTTACAACTTGTGGGTTTAAGGCTAATCGGTATAGGTTGGCGCCGTATAGCGCGGAAGACTTTGAACTTTGTGATGAGCTATGCCCATCTGTGGATGGTGGTATCGTTGAATCAGGCACAGGTACAACTTTGCAGATCGTTAGTTTTGGGCAGGATACCCTGGTTAGGCCAGGGGAAAGCGAAGGGCTCTATAAATATCTGACGGGAGACGGTTATAATGAGGGCTTCGTCCTGGTTGAAGGAGATGAAGCTGTGCATGATCTTCATATTTCCGATCCAGAATATCTGCTTGAAAGCATTGCGGGTATGGTGAAACTCCTCTAAAATGAGTGAAATCACTTCCTAATCTTAATTTCTGAAAAGTTCCGCTGTATTTAGCATATCTTAGAGCTAGCATCTGATTAGCCTTTTCGACATACCACCAACACCTTTAAATCACAACAACGTCTAATATTGTTAGAGGTGGGGGAAAAATGCCTATTGTTCATGTAAACGTCTGGGAAGGTTTTGGAGAGGAAAAAGCCAGAGTCGTGATTCAAGATATAACCAAAGTCTTTGTGGATTTGGGCATCCCAGCATACGCTGTGGAAGTAATCGTGCATGAAATCCCAAAATCTCATTGGGGAATTGGTGGGGAACCAGCTTCAGAAAAGCTCAAAGATGTAACTCCCTGAAATATTGCACAAAGCGATGGGGGAAAGCTCTTTTGTATTTTTTCGCTTTTTATATTTTTCGGTCGTGCCCCTCTTTGTAATACCTGACTCTTTAGATATTAAAACATACTCTTAATCATGCGTGCTCCCACAGCGAGAGAGAAACTTGCAGAATTGAGAAGAAGAATAAGAGAAAAAGATAACTTACTTCTCGCTTTCTCTGGTGGTGTAGACAGCGGCTTTCTGCTGACGGTTGCTTATGAAGCACTGGCTGGTAATGTCCTGGCGGTAACGATCACCAGTGAAATATATCCAAAAAGGGATTTAGAACATGTCAAAAGCGTTTTAAACCACACAGGCATCAAGCATAAGATAGTGCAGTTCTCATGGCTGGTAAACGAAGACTTTGCTGTAAACCCGTATAACCGATGCTATCAATGTAAAAAGGTTCTTTCGCGGATACTGAAGGAAGTTGCGGCGGAAGAGGGCATAACAACAATAGCAGAAGGTGTTACCCTTTCTGACTTTGATGAACACCGTCCGGGCATTGCCGCCTCAGAAGAAGAAGGTTTATGGCACCCTCTTGCAGAAGTCGGCATAACCAAATCCGAGGTGCGGCAGATGGCGAAGGAGATAGGGCTGCCTTTTTGGGATAAGCCGTCAAATACGTGCTTAGCTACACGAATAGCTTTTGGAGAGCGGCTAACGAGCGAAAAACTTGAGATGATAGAAAGGGCAGAGAACTTATTAAGCGATATGGCTTTCAATCAAATCCGGGTTAGGCTGCACCAGGGCGGATTAGCGAGGATAGAGGTAGGGGAAGAAGAGCTTGCGGATTTCTTCGATACAAAAAAGCGTGCTGATATATGCGATCACCTGAAGAGATACGGCTTCCAGTATGTCACGCTTGACCTTGAAGGATACAGAAGTGGAAGCATGGAGAAGGAGCAGGGGAATTTTTAAAGCTAATAAGGTAAGGATACGTTTACTTTACTTGTTATATTATACTATAATGTCAATCTGGTAACTTATACATGAATGAGCAAGGGGCGGTTAAGGGAGAAATGGAAGAAAAAGTCACGATGGGCGCATATCTTTATTCACTCAGATACTACGTACTCTTCATCATCGCTCTTTTCGTCTGCTCCGCAGTCATCGCCTATGCCGGCTTTCTAAACAACTTATTCCGTGCACCATTTGAGTGGATTCGGCAGATCAGTGAGAATGTACATGGCTATTCAGAGATTTATCCCACCTGGATACTGTTTTTACTTGTTTTTGCCTTGATACTCATGAATAACGCTTTTGCCTGTTTCCTGGACATCATCTCAGGGCCCCTGGTCGGAATATTCCCTATCTTCTCCTCCTTTATCAATGGCGGGTTAGTTGGATGGTTCGCGCGGGAGGAGGGACTAATAGTCCTTATCGGGATTGTACCACATGGTCTATTTGAGCTACCCGCTTTTTTTATCAGTGCTGCGATTGGCTTGAAATTGGGACGCGAGGTATTAAAAAGTAAAGGAGAGCGGAATTTTACCGTAGAGTTGAGAAAAGGTTTGAGGCTGTTCTTTACGCTTATAATTCTACTGCTCTTTATTGCCGCTCTTATTGAATCCGCTTTGATTGTCTTTTTACCGCTCCTATTGGAGTCGGTTTGAAAGGTTTCAGATGGATAACCCCCGCGATTAAAATTAAGGTTTAATAATTTGAAAGTATTGATAGCATTATGCGTCGATGGTCTAGAGGCATGACTTGGGCCTTCCAAGCCTACAGCCCGGGTTCAAATCCCGGTCGACGCATCATCAACCCATAACCCTTTTCGCTAAAGAATAAAAGTTCACCATACGAATGACTATTATATTATGACCTGGCACCCTCACTCAACATCATCGCCTCTATCTGCGAATACACCTGCTCGTCTTTGAACTGTACCATAGAAATCGCTCCCGATGGGCATGCCGAGCCACAGGAGCCACAGCCTTTGCATATCACTTCATTCACTCGCATCACAGCATCTTTGAGAGAAAGCGCCCCAAAAGGACATACTGCTTCACATGTACCACACCCCACACAAACCTGCTCGTTCACGATTGCTACAAGTGGTTCTATCTCCACTACGCCCTGCATCAATGGTATAGAAGCCCGCATTGCCGCGCCAACCGCCTGTGCAACGCTATCAGGAATGTCTTTTGGCGATTGACAGCACCCTGCAATGAAGATACCATCGGTGAACGTATCTAAAGGACGGAGCTTGGGATGCGCCTCTAAGAAGAACCCATCAGCACTTCTGGATAACTTCAATATCTTAGCGAGTTCCGCCGTGTCCTTGCGCGGCACAATTGCATTCGCCAGAACCACCATGTCTGCTTCTAGTTCTATCTCTTTGCCCTCGCTTATCGTCCTTACCACGACTTTATCATCCGATTCGTTCCTCTTTGTCACTACCAGTGGGCTTTCCTGCTCTTTTCTTATGTATTCCACACCCTCCCCCACCACTCGATTATAAAACTCCTCAAACCCTTTTCCATACGCTCTTACGTCATTGTATATTACTTTTACCCGTGCATCCCGGATTTTATCACGCACCAGATGTGCCTGTTTCGCAATGTACATGCAGCAGACACGAGAGCAGTATTCTCGCTCACCTTTTTCATGCGACCTGGAACCCACGCATGAGATGAACACCACTTCTTCCGGCTCCTTACCGTTTATTATAATCGCGCCACCTGTAGGGCCAGCAGCAACCGAAATCCGTTCAAATTCCAGTCCCGTCAGAACCTCATCATACTTGGTGCCATACACCTCCGCAGGCTCAAGCAACTCGTAGCCCGTTGCCACCACGATCGTCCCTACTTCTAGTTCTATCTCCTCTTCTCGCTGCTCAAAGTCTATTGCGCCGGCATCACAGGCAGCCACGCAGGCTGGCGAGTCACCACATTTACCTCTCGTCAGGTATATGCAGCGATCTGCATCTACGGTGTACACGAGCGGAACAGCCTGAGGAAAAGGAACGTATATCGCAGCCCTCCTGGCTAAGCCCACATCAAATTCATTTGGGATTCGTCCACGCAGCAGGCACGCATTGGCACAATCGCCACAGCCCACGCATTTAGCCTCATCCACGAAACGCGGCTTCTTCTTTATCTTCACTTTGTAGTTACCTATGTATCCATTTACTTCGGTCACCTCCGAATACGTGAACATCTGAAGATTCTTGTGTCTTGCTACTTCCACCATCTTCGGCGTGAGTATGCACGCAGAGCAATCTAAGGTAGGAAATGTCTTGTCAAGCTGCGCCATGTGTCCACCGATAGAAGGCTCTTTCTCCACTAAATACGTCTCAAAGCCTTTATCCGCAATCTCCAGAGCGGTATAAATCCCGGATACGCCACCACCAATCACCAGTGCTCCGGGTATAACACCGACTTGCTTCTTCTCCAGAGGCACTAACAATGCCGCTTTACCGACTGCCGAAGCTACCAGGTCCTTTGCTTTAGCCGTAGCACCTTTGCCCGAGTGAACCCACGCGCACTGTTCTCTCAGGTTCGCCATCTCAAAACAGTACGGATTCATGCCGGCATCTTTACACGCCTTCCTGAAGGTGGGCTCGTGCATCCGCGGCGAGCAAGAGGCAACTACTACCCGGTTTAACCCCAAATCCTTTATGTCTCGTTTTATCAACTCCTGACCGGGGTCCGAGCACATGTACTGGTAATGTCGTGCAATAACCACGCACGGTAAACCCTTTGCAAACGCCGCGACCTCTTCTACATCCACCGTCGCCGCTATGTTCACGCCGCAATGGCAGATATAAACACCTATACGAGGTGCCTCTGCACTTTTGCTATTTATCATTAATTAATAAAGTAAAGGTTTAATTAATCTAAGCTATAAAGATTTTATATTTCATGTCTTCATTCATTATCTCCTCCTCTATTCGCTTTGCAATTATCTTTTCGGGATGATGAAGTCCTTTAACTCTCTTTTTGAGGTTTGTGAAGTCGGAAAAATGTCCTTTCTTCCTCTCATCCAGTATAGCCCACATCAATTTCTTTCCTATACCTGGGAACAAATCGAGTGTATGCAACCGCGTGGTAATCGGTTTTGCGTTGTTGAATATCAGTATGAACCGCTTTTCATCGCTTTTCACTATCTCTTCAAGGGCATAACTGAGTTCAACCGCCGCTGTTGACGTCAATTCATTATATTTCAACTTCTTCACCACGTGGTCTATTACTCCTCGCTCTCCTTCTCCTATATACACCCGCTCATATAGCGTGGGCATTTTATCTTTCTTCGGTGAAAGCTCCATTAATACGAATCTATCCTCGCCAACCGCATGAATAAGAGGCTTCGTCTGATATACCGGTCGGCGGTCATCGGGGTGTCCATAGGGTAAATAATCGAGAACGCGAGCATATGTCTCCCGTTTCTTCTCTGTACCACCTCCTCTTCCCCAACCTATTCTACCCCTCCTTACATTCTCGTGACTACTCATCCACTCTACCCCCCAAATAGATACTACTTCTGCTTCAATCATTCATATTTCACAATACAATCGAGTATTTCATCTATATTTGCCTCTGTAAGCGTGAATCTCTCCTTTGCATAGACCGCTCGCACCTCATTCTTGCTCTTCGGTAGCAAATCGGCAAGCCTGACTGCTATCTCTTCTTTCATCTTTTCTAACGCCAATAGGTCGTTTATAAGAGCGCGTGACTTCTCTGCATCAAGTTTAGCAAACTTTGTTGTATGCTCAATGGCTTTTCTTCGCTCATATCTTACCTCCTCCTCCTCCCCTTCTTCCACCTCGCCTTCAGCTCTTTTCCTTACTTTATTACCTGTTATCTTCAATAGTTCTTTAGCCTCTGCAAGCGTCAGGGCAGTCTCATTAATTATCGCCTTTACTATCATCTTTTACCTTTTACCTTTTACTCTTATCTTCCGGTATAGATCCTGAGGAAATAAAAAGGTTTATTATACTGTGGCATCAACATTCCCAGCAAACAGGGTGATTCCATGAAGGATTATATAGTGAAGGATATAAACCTCGCAGAAGGTGGTAATAAGAGAATAGAATGGGCTGGTGGACGAATGCCCGTTTTGAGTCAGATAAAGGAGCGATACGAGCGTGAAAAGCCGTTGGCAGGCGTGAACATAGCGGCTTGCTTGCACGTCACGGTGGAAACGGCGAATCTCATATTAACGCTGAGAGCCGGCGGTGCTGAGGTAGCACTTACTGCTGCCAATCCGCTCACTACTCAGGACGACGTAGCGGCTGCGTTGGCTTCGGCTGGTATAAAGACCTACGCATTTCGGGGTGAGACCGAGGAGGAATACTACAAGTGCCTGAACGAAGCACTCGAAATAAAACCGAATGTCCTGCTTGACGATGGTGGCGATACTATTACCACCGTTCACGCAGTGCAAAAGACGCAGACGGTAAAAGGCGCCTGCGAAGAGACGACCACGGGTGTGATAAGGCACCGAGCACGGGCAAGAGAGGGAAAACTGGCGTTCCCGGTAATTGCTGTTAACGATGCGGAGACGAAGATGATGTTTGATAACCGGTATGGAACAGGGCAATCTACCCTGCATGGGGTAATGAATGCGACGAATATCCTGCTTGCAGGCAGAGTGGTGGTGGTGGCAGGCTATGGCTGGTGTGGACGCGGCGTGGCGTTGAGAGCGAAGGGGCTTGGCTCAAACGTGGTAGTAGTGGAGATAAATCCACGAAAAGCGCTGGAAGCGATTATGGACGGCTATCGAGTGATGCCGATGCGAGAAGCAGCAAAGATTGGTGACCTCTTTATCACCGCAACTGGCGATACATCGGTTATAAGAGGCGAGCATATCGAGTTGATGAAAGGAGGCGCGATCCTTGCCAATGCGGGCCATTTCAATGTCGAGATAAGCGTGAACGACCTGGAGGAGCTGGCGGCAGGGAAGAGCGTGATAAAGGAGAACGTGGTTGAGTACAGGATGAGCAACGGCAGGAAGTTGTATCTGCTTTCTGAAGGACGAATAGTAAATCTCGCGGCGGCATACGGGCACCCACCAGAGGTAATGGACATGAGCTTCGCAAACCAGGCGTTGTGCGTGCGATATATCGTGGAGAATTACGAGACGTTGCAGAACGAGGTCTATCCGGTGCCGAAGGATATAGACGAGGAAGTGGCACGATTGAAGCTGAAATCATTGAATATAGAAGTGGAAGAACTGACAGAAGAGCAGAAGAAATACCTTGGCTCATGGGAGTTGGGGACGTGAACCAAACCCTTCTCTTTTAGGAATGCGTCTCCGGAGAAGAGAATGAATCAAGATTAAAACGGATGCTTAACGCTGGTACGCTTATATTGTCCATTACTGAACATCACCAGATAGTCACTGATTCCACAGGCTACCGACAGTTTCTTTGCGACTGCTTCCACGGATTCGCGACTGTACCCATGAATCACAGTGAACAAATTATGCTCCCACTTTCCCGGGATAGTTACTCTGTCATAACAATGAGTAACCTCGGTATATGACGATAGCAGAGCACCTACGCATTCTAATTGCTCTACCGGCACCTTCCATGCTACCACTGCATTTGCAACAATGCCTACCTTTCGCTGATTGACCGAAATCCCCAGCCTTTTGATGACACCAATGCTACACAACCGCTTCAGCCTTGTTATTACCTCCCCACGACTTATTCCTACCTGATTTGCAATCGCTTCAAACGGCTCCTTCACGAGCGGTATTCCATCTTGCGTGATGTTTATAATAGCCTGGTCTATTTCATCCTTATTCATGAAAATCACCTTCTTCTGGTGTATCAGTATCTGTGAATTTAAACCGGACATCAATCTTGAATACGTGTGTGGTGCGTAGGTCTAACGTATCGGAATCCGGTATGCCGGTTCTTTGTTTTATCCTCTCCACCGTGGCTTCTAAGTCTTGACCACCGCATGTGGTAACGGTGAACCAGAGATTATAGTCGTGTTCACGGCGATAATTGTGGGTTACACTCATGTATTCATTAATAATGCCAGTGACATACTCCATTTTGTCTTCGGGCACTTTCATCGCCATCAAGGTGGAGGAGCAAGAGCCGAGTTTTTGCGCATCGAGAATGGTACGAAGTTTCCGGATTACGCCCTCCGCATAAAGCTTCTTTACACGTGCAAACACCTCCTCTTCGCTGAGCCCAAGCGTCCGCCCAAATATTGCCCATGGTCGCTCTGCCACTGGGAACGCATCCTGCATCAATTGTAACAGTTCCCTATCCATCTTATCCAGTTTGACAGGCTCCATCTTCATCTCCATCTTCATCATCTCCATCAATATTTATCATATGTGCTATTTATATCTATGATCGTGCTCTTTCCGCTGCGCCTAACACGGCTTCCATACATGGTTACTTATCGGGTAAGTGGTTGTAGTATAAAAACCTTTCGACCGTTCAACCTGGAATTCAACATGAAAATAAAATCCGGACTCCGGGCTGAAAGTTCATCATATTTTATTATTTACTGACTCTAATATTAACTTTTTTTTATGATGTCTGCAACTAAAATTAGGGACGTTGCAATTAAATTTTAGATATTTTGAGGCAATCCTGAGTTTTAGTGCTCAGGGTTTGCCCCCTCAGGTACATAGGGGCACCAGGGCTCTTCAGCCAGATAGTCACCTTTTAAATCTTCGGGCTCATGCAGCCCACCACAGAAATCCACGAAGCTCGTTAAGCCGTATGCACGCGCGCGACATCCCCCGCAAATCGTACGGTATTCACAGACGCCGCATTTACCTCCCAGGTTGTCTGGGTCACGAAGCGCTTTTAGTACGGGCGACTGGAACCATATATCTTTGAAATGCGTATCGCGAACGTTACCGAGTTTTATCGGTAGATACGGGCAGGGCGTAACTTCTCCTGTGGGATAGACACGACAATACGCGAGACCTGCAATGCAGCCACGACTCCACCGCTCCAGATTCATGCCCATCTGCGATGCAATCCGCATAAATTGTGGTGCGCAAACAGGACGGACATCCAGCTTATACCGAGCCCTTGCTACCTTATCCAGTACATCAGTAATCATCCGCTCGTACATCTCCGCGGATATATCCTCTATTGCGACACCTCTGCCCGTGGGCACGAGGAAGAAGAGGTGGAACGCGCTTGCTCCTTCCCGCTCGGCTAACGCCATGATGTCATCAATTTCGTCATAGTTCTGCTGCGTCACCGTAGTATTGACCTGCACCGCTATACCGTGGCTTATACACGTGTCAATCCCTCGCACTGCATCGTGCCACGCACCTTCTACACCGCGGAACGCATCATGCCGCTCAGGTATGCTCGAATCGAGACTGATAGCGACTGCTTTTACGCCACTGGCTTTCAGTTCACTCGCAACGGACTCGGTGATGAGCGTTCCATTGGTACCCATCGCAGCGGTCAGACCTTTTCGCGTGGCGTAACGTGCGAGTTCAAAGACGTCATCGCGGAGCAGCGGTTCTCCACCGCTAAAAATAAGAATGGGTTTACTTACTTCTGCAATCTGGTCTATAAGCTTTTTACCTTCTTCTGTACTTAACTCATCCCGCGCTGCTCGTTCGCTTGCATCTATGTAACAATGCGGGCAGTGCAAATTACAGCGGAAGGTCATGTTCCAGGAGATGAGCCGCGGGATACTCACAGGATGATAAGGGTGCTTTTCAGTCATCTTTATCACATTCCGTTACTATATTATAAAGGTATTTTAGTTACAGATATTTTTTAAAAATATTGGGAGATGTTAGAATATAATTGAGAAACTGCTCTGAATAATTATTCAGTATCTGGAGTTCTTTCGTCATATTAACTCTGAGCTCGAGAAACCGAAAAGCTTTTATAGCCCCATGACTTACCGTATACGTAACCCAATATGGAAACCATATAAGGTACACAATCGGGCGGTGAGGGGGGAAGAGAAGAGAAGAGAAGCCATATTGGGTTTTGCAAAAAAAAAAATAGGAGGTGAAAACGGAGATAAGAAATGAGCGCGAATAAGATAGTACTATTGGCTGTTGCAATCGTAGCAGTCGGGATATTTGCACTCCCGAGTACGGTCTCGCTCTTCAGCGGGCAGCACACCTGGTATAATCTAAACGGTGCGGGCAATCAGGTGCCCTGTGAGAAGTGTCATGCGGATATCCAGGCTGAGATGGTGTCGGGTGACAATGGTGTGCATCTAGGCTTAGCAGGACCAGGGTGTGACTGTCACAGAGTGAATAGCACTCAGGTGCAGAAGCCAACAGGCGTGGCATCTGGTGATGGTAACGCGTCCACTCCGGGTACCAAATCTCACGCGGCGGAAACCATAGCGTGCATGGTCTGTCATGAGTATGGAAACAGTTATCCTCATGCTGGTGGGTTCTCGAATAAGACTGATTCACCATATTATTATGGTAGTGATGCAATAGGCAGGAACGGAACGAAAGCTGCGCACAACGCATTCATCCAGGATGCGATTGATGACCCGATGATGGAAGATTCAAATGAAGCCTGTATCGCATGCCACACGCGAGTAGGAGTGAACATCACGTGGGTGAAGAACGAGAACATGGTGTTCCAGGCAGTGGAGAATGCATCGGGTGATTGGAACGTCAGCAAGTTCGCGGCTGGCGGCAGTAATACTACGACCGTGAATACATCGAACGCGTGGACACAGTAAAATAATTAAATTAACCCCTGTTTACTTTTTTCACGGGGTTATTTTCTTATTTTTTGGCTTTTTAGCTTTTTGGAGCATCGGAAAAATGGCAAGCAAAAAGATAGTATTGCTGGCGGTTGCGGTGGTCGCAACTGGTATTTTCGCACTGCCGAGCGCGGTCTCGCTCTTCAGCGGGCAGCATAGCTGGTATGACCTTTCAGCGCAAGGCAATAATGTGCCCTGCGAGAAGTGTCACGCAGAGATAGGAGATGAGATGAGCCACACTGGAGCTCACGCAGACATGGAGTGCTGGTATTGCCACAGCACGCGTAATTTGACTGGTGTTCGTTATGCATCAGGTAATGGGGCAGGTAGCTCACCCGGGCAAGAAGCGCATGCAGCGTCTACTGTGGAATGTATGGCGTGTCATGAAGGGTTTGGTATCAATATAACCGATTGTTTGAAGTGTCATTTTACAGGACCCAAGGCTCACCCAACAGAATGGTTTGAGGAACCATGCGGAAATTGCCATGCAGGGTATACAGTACCGCATTTCTCTGCTTCTTTAGAAGCGGGTGGTTTCGGTTTGACGGTTAACACCACTTATGACACAGGCGAGAAGGCGGCGCATAAGAAGTTCGCGTTCGATGCGATGAACAATTCATTGATGGAAGGAGCGAATGAAGCCTGTATTGCGTGCCACACGCGAGTAGGAGTAAACATCACATGGGTGAAGAACGAGAACATGGTGTTCCAGGCAGTGGAGAATGCAACGGGTGATTGGAACGTCAGCAAGTTCGCAGCTGGCGGCAGCAATACCACGACCGTGAATACCTCGAACGCGTGGACACCGTAAAATAATAAAATAATTAAATTAACCCCTGTTTCTTTTTTTCATGGGGTTATTATTTTCTTATTTTTTATTTCCGCGTTCATGGCGGAGCACAGGAAGGAGTGAAGGGAAATGGCAAGCAAAAAGATAGTATTGATGGCGGTTGCGGTAGTCGCAATCGGTACATTCGCACTGCCAAGCACGGTCTCGCTCTTCAGCGGGCAGCATACGTGGTATAACCTTGGAGGGGGAGCGAATGAAGTGCCATGCGAGAAGTGTCACGCTGAGATAGGAGATGAGATGCTAAGCGGCGATAATGGTGCGCATCGCCAGTTAACTTGTGCTATGTGCCACCGGACTATATTTACCAAATATACTTATGGAAGCGGTGAGGGTACGGGTTCAAAACCAGGCAAAGAAGCACATGCTGCATCCACAATCGAGTGTATGGATTGTCATGGTATTTATCATGATTGGGGAGTGGTATGGAATCACTACACAGACCCTGAATATATTGGTCAGTGTATGAAATGCCACCAGGGGGGTTGGTCGGATTTCATTTCAGCGGGTGGTTTCGGAATAGAGGACCCTATGAACCCGGGTCATAATACTACGGATTCTGATACAGGCGAGAAGGCGGCACATAAGAAGTTCGTGCTCGATGCGATGAACAATTCGTTGATGGAAGGCGCGAATGAAGCGTGTATTGCATGCCACACGAGAATCGGGGTGAACATCACGTGGACGAAGAACGAGTATCTGGAGTTCACGGCAGAAGAGGATGCAGCGGGTAACTGGACGATTCCCGGCTTCACAGCGGGTGGCGAGAACGTGACGCAGGTGAATTCTTCAAACGGGTGGACGAACCCGTAACTCCTTTTTTTACCGTTCTGCAACTACGAACTTTTTTAGCCGCGACTTCCCAGATGGCAGAAAGCCCATTATCCGTTCATGCCCCTGCATTGCTATTTGCTCACACAGTTCTGTATTTGACTTTACACACTCGATAAAGAACTTCACGAGTTCCTTTGCGAGTTCACTCTTTTCCATATCGCCACCCGGCTCGAGCTCCACGCGAATAGCCAGCTTTTCTTTTTGCATCTCAGGACGTACAACCAGCCGATTCCCTTCAATACCTATGCACAGCCCAAGCGCAGCTTTAAAGTACTTCCTCTTCCCGCGTACTACAAAGCTTCCTTTCTTTATGTACTCACCCGCTGGCGGTGTCTTACTTACCTGCTCACCCGTAACGCAGTAGCATTCGCCCTCGTAGAATCCGTATTTCCAGAGTGTAGAATAAGAAGCAGCGAATTGCGCAATCGCTTTCAAGTCCGCCTCAGAGACGTCTTTACCGCCCGTCTTCGCTATTACCGCCGGTGCACCCTCCGCCTGCGTATGGAAAAAAAGGTCCTCCGCATCCATATACTTCTTCACGAGCATCTCATTCGTCGTGGCATCTTTGCCGCCCAGCACAAGGAACCCCTCCGAAGTATCAAACCACCTGAACCGTTCATACCACTCCTTCTTCTCGCGCTTTACCGCTTCCTTCTTCTTTGGTATCAATTCCTGCTCTAGCTCTACTCTTACCTCACGCTCCTCCTCACGGCTTATTCTCTCTTTCGTATTCTCTATTGCACGTTCCACACCCGCTATTTTCTTCCGCAGCACTTTCGCCCGTTCATAGTACACGCCTGCGTTCTTATGCAACGATTCTGAAGTATCAATCTCAAGCGTAAGATTAGTATCGGGCAGCGTCACCGGCACAACCTTCTTTTTTCCCGGCATATCCCGCAAAATCTGCTCGAATTCGGTATAGCGTGCATAGATTAACTCCCCCTTTCTTAGCCACTCCTCCTCTTCTGCTTTGAATTTACGCATCGCTTCTTCTTGTTCCTTCAGAATACGTTCATACCGCCCGAATTGCTCGTCACGCACATCCCGTGCCTTCTCTTCTATCTCGTCCGCGATCTTCTCCGTGAAGTATTCGTCAACCGCATCGTTGAACGAGGGGAAGAATACTTTATCATTCTCTTCATACCTGCTCAATTCAAACGGTAGAACATCCACCCGTTCTTCCTCTTCTATCACGATATGCGGTCTCAACCTGGACTTATCATTCGTTCTTATTATCGGCTCGAGTATCGTGAATATCGCCTCGTGAATCGCTTTTAGTTCGGATTCCAGCAGTTCATCCGCTCTCTTATTCTTATCTACCCCCGCCTTTTCACATACCGCTTCCGCATATAGCCCGCCCAGATTCAACTCCGTTGCAAGAGTCCGTACCAGGTCTTTACCCGAACTCGTGGATTTGCACAGGTCTATCAACTCCTGCTCGCTCATTGTCAGCGGATTTGCTCTTGACGGTGGTCGCTCGTACTTCTCACGGACTTTTATCACCCGTGAAGAGAAGCTCTTTCTTCGCAACGGCATCAAAATCTGCTCGTCTTCGTCAATAAGCACAATGTTACCTCTTGGCAGTAACTCCGCAATCAAACTGAGTTTGCTATCCCATCTCTCTACCGTTATCGCTACTATTCTGTCAAAGTCAAGTTGCCGTATTTGACAAATCCTACCACCACCGAGTCGCTTTCGAAGGTACATCGGGAAGTTAGAAGGCATTCGCGGTGCAGCCCGTTTATATCTGGTGATATGAACCCGCTTTCCCGCTTCTATGACAAGGTCAATTGCGCCTTTATCCTTTTGACGCAGTTTTAGCCGTATCTCTTCTTTGCCTATCTGGTATACTTTCTCCACCCGTGCCCCTATAAGCGCCTGTAATTCGGCAACGAGAGCTGCTATGTCCACACTGCTCAGTGATTCCTTTTCTTTCATCCATACATGTATTGAGAAGCGTCAGCTCCTATTCCATCGCCCCGGTAGGCAGCTTCTTTCTCTTTCTGGCGTCTCATTCGCTCTTCAACGCCTTCCGCACTTTCTCTGAACATCTGTTCTATCTTTTCCGTTTTTAGTTCTATCCCGGACATCTTCTTGAACGCTCTAAGCGCTCCGGCACATGCCCGCAGGTCCTCTGGATATTTACCCACACCGAGAATAGAGTAACTCTCAATCCCCAGTTTAGCTGCGAAACCAGGCAGAAGGCCTGTTTTACGAATTACAGAGTACCTGCCAATGTTCTTCCTCGTCATCTTTTCTGCCCCTGCGGAAACTTCCTTCTTTGAGCCTTCAAAAAATCCAATATACGCTTCTATTTCCGCCTCTACATCCCGGAAAGGCTCTTGAAACGACATGATTACGCCTACGGTATAGAGCTCGCGAACACCAAGCCCTTTTGCAAGGTGAGCCATACCCTCTGCCTGTTTATACGCCGCTTTTGGTATATATTCCGCCTCGGGATATTTGCCCACATAACAGAACAACTGCTTAGACTCGCTGTACCAGAGTTCGTCATGCGGGATTTCAAACTCTTCCTCACGTGCTTCCACCATCGGCGGGAAGTTATAGGAGTACAGGCTCAATACCTTCTCAGAATCGTTTAAAAGCTCTTTTAAATGATACGGTATGATATTACCCAGCGGTGGAAATCCGGCGACTAAGATATTATTGTGCTCCGTTACCAGCTCTTTAAACTTCTTCTCGTCCACGTTCCAATAAGGCGTGAATTCTTCGAGTTCAAAACTTTCGTGCTCTTTGACTCCCATTAAATGAAGAAGAATGTAATAGGATAAGATAAATAGGATATAAACATAACTATTACGGATTGACAAATGAGAGAGGAAAGGCATGACGTTGTAGTGGTAGGGGCAGGGCCTGCGGGCAGTATGGCTGCGAGAACCGCAGCAGAGCAGGGATTAGACGTCCTTTTGATAGACCGGAACCTGGAGATAGGCGTGCCGGTGAAATGTGCGGAAGGCGTGAGTAAAGAGATAGAGAAAATTGTTACGCTCGATAAGAGATGGATATGCGCCGAGGCAAAAGGAGCAAATATATACAGTCCTGATGGTACGAAGGTGGTCATGGGTGGAGAAAGCAGTGCGGTAGTAGGCTATGTGCTTGAACGCAGAATATTTGACAAGTTCCTTGCAAGCGAAGCAGCAAGAGCCGGCGCACTGGTGCGAGTAAAAACGGAAGCGTATGCTGTCATCAAAGAAGGCGGGTATGCAAGGGGCGTTTTTGTTCACGATATGGCGGGGGATGCCCGCATTCATGCACAGGTCGTGGTGGGTGCGGATGGCGTGGAATCGCGAGTAGGCAGATGGGCAGGAATAGACACAAGGCTGCACCCTTCTGATGTATCTATATGTGCCGAGTACCTGATGTGCGATATAGAAGTGAAGAGTGATTATTCCGAATTCTTCCTGGGTACTGAGGTAGCACCAAAGGGTTATGCCTGGGTATTCCCAAAAGGAGGAGATTGCGCAAATGTGGGTATTGGTATCGGTGGTGATGTTTCTGATGAAAATCACCGTGCAATTGATTATTTGAACGCTTTTGTACGTGATAAGTTCCCTGATGGTAAAATAGTAGCAGAGATATATGGCGCGGCACCGCTTAGCGGACCTTTAACCGAAAGCGTAGCAGACGGGCTTATATTGGTGGGTGATGCTGCGCGACAGGTAAATCCGTTGACCGGTGGCGGGATTCTGTACGCAATGTGGGCAGGCGAGATAGCCGGCGATGTAATCGCGAAGGCAGTGCAGGAGAAGGACTTCTCAAAGAAGCGATTTAAGGAGTACGAGAGCAGGTGTAGAAACGACTTTGGCAAAAGGCTGGGTACCGGCTTGAAAGCAAAGGAGTTCTTCTCCGGGCTCTCGGACAATGACCTCAATACGCTTGCTCATTCTTTAGCAGGCATAAACATAACAGAATCCACGCCGTGGGCGCTGCTGGTGGAATTGATAAAGCGAAATCCAAAGATGCTTTTTGGACTGGCGCGGAAGTTGTTCTAATTACTCACACAATCACCGCCAGGTCTTCACATTTGATATAATCACAGCACCCTCTTCCGAATCGTTAACTGCTTTTTCCAATGCCGAGTCCAGCCCAGCAGCAAAAGACACATTTTTGCCACCTATTTCGCCCTTGAACTCCTCACCTACTATTATTATCTCAATGAACTTCGAAGCACCTTTATCAACCACTTCTTTCAGTTCCTCCAGGTCCATCCCCTCACACACATATTGCGACTCCACACCAACAATCAGGAATATATTATTCTCTGATATTTGTCTTGCCATCTCTGTTATCTCATCCAGGAACTTCAATTTCGTACCTGAATTGGAATTATCAATCAAGACCCGACCTTTTAGCTTCTCCAGCTTCAGCCTGCCTTTTACGGGCGAAACATCCTCTGTATTGAGTTCCTGCGGCGGGATGCCAAGACTCAGTACGGTGCAAAAAGCGGCTTCCAGGCAGTTCCTGTAATAATCCGTGGCAATATAAGACTCAATAGGCGTGAATTCTAATTCACCACTTATAAACTCGCTATTTATGGTCCTCAGCCGGTCAAAAATGACCTTGCTTTTCTCTATCCACAGAGTTCTATCTTTTGCACCATATGTATTCCCGCTTACGTTTAAGTCTGATAGCCCCGGATGGACTATGACACGCCGGTCTTTTCCTTCATAGTTTATTACTGATGCTCTTTTTACCACAGCCGCATCTTTTCTGCCGCCCGCAATCCTGTAATCTCCTTTTAGGCTTGTTATCACGCCCACGTCGCCTATTCCGGTTAACCCGAGCGAGACCTCGAACACCACTATATCCGGCTTCAAATTCTTCTCTCGTGCTATTTCCATTACTTTCAGCACATTCGCAGGCGTGCCACTCAGTCTGGGGAATCGTACTTCGGTTTCGCCAGATTTAAACCTTGTGATCGCACTGGTATGCGAAAGTACCCTTTTATGGTTCACCAGCTGGCAGATTAACTCGCAGACCGAGGTCTTTCTGACCGTACCCGTTACTTCTACCACCTTTATGCCTGCAAACAGGTCTTTTATAGCTGCAAGCTCCTTCACCGCTTCGTGATGGCTCATAAAGGGTATGTTCTTCTCTAAAGCTTGCTTTACAATCTCAAACTTCGGGTTGAGATGAACCGGTGCGATTACCAGCTCGTAATTCTGACCGTTAAAAAAGGCTTTATTCAAAATAGGTGTTCTGTACGGATTGAATACCGCTACGTCCTTACCAGCTGCTTTTAGCTCTTCTGCAATCACGTCTGCGCCATGTATAGGATCTAAGACCAGTATCCGGGATGCTTCTTTCAGGTTCATCGTTGATAGTTCCCCGGTCTATTAATGAAGTCCATCATCTATAAACTTTCGCTTAAACACTCGAAGTAGCCCATATAAGCAGTGCCACACATCTTGCGAGCTCATTAGAAGCGCCTATTACATCTCCGGTTACCATCCCAAAATTCCTCTTCGCCACGTAAGCGATAACAAATGCGACTGCGATGCCACTAAACATGATGAAGAATCGAACCGAGAACGAAGTAACGATTAAAGAGATGAGCACGGCAGAAATAAACGCAACTATGTATTTCGGCATAGTGGTGGCACGAATAAACAAAGCACCCATTCCCGATCCGGTATTGAACCTTCTGCCAAGCAAAATGCAGGTATTCATGCTCAGCTTTGCGGAAACTTCTGCGATTACGAATACCGCCGTGAATTTATGAAATGTACCTGTACCTCCGGTTATACATACGGTATCAATAGCAAAAAGACACAGCAGGAGTAGAAATACGACAGCGAATAGTCCGGCTATGCCGATTTTCACGTCTTTCATCGCTTTTAGCTTCTCTATTCTGCCGCCACCTGCCATCATGCCATCGAAGAAATCGGCTAAGCCGTCCAGGTGTATCAAGCCGGTGACAAGATAAATCGCGAGTAACGTGAGCAAAGCTGCTATTTCGGGTGTCGAGGCTAAGAAGCGGAAAGTGACGGAAGCAGTTGTGGCTATGAGTAAGCCAATAAATAAAGCTGCGATCGGGAATAGGTATGCCCGGGCTGCTACTTCTTCTAATCGTGTCGCTGTTCTCACCGGTATTCGCGTTAAGAAGCCAATTATGTCCTGCATTGTTTGATTTTACCTGCTTCCTTCCGCATCCTTCATTTCATATATTCCCTCAGCACAACCGTAGCATACGACCCTTTTGGTAAGAAGAACCTCAACTTCAACTTCATTCTTTTCCGTGCCGGGTTCATATCATCCCCGGTTACTCCTTCGGCGCTCAACTTCACGGGCGCCAAAATTGCTCTTCTTGTGCCCTTAGAACTCATTTTTGGCATATCTTTAATGTAGAACTCGTTCAATTCAACGTCGCATGCCTCCAGGACCTTTCTCTCTATCTCGCCTGCCACACCCGCTGCGAATTCTGTCGCATAACCAAAGACAGAAGCAGTGACAAACGCTCTACCATGTTGTATCAGCCGGTTTATCCCCTCGATTTTGCCTTCCGTAACTCTTTCCACCTTATCCGGGTTTGCTAATCCAAACTCGTTACGAAAACAGACCACGTCTCCAACCAGAGCCTCATTTAATGGTATGTCCTGCTCCATACGCGAACTTAAGACGAGATTGAAGAGATAAGATTGATAAGCGTGCACGAACATCTTCTGTAAGTCCGCAGGCAGCGCAGAGAAAGCAGCGAGGAAATCGGGTTCCGTTCCGGTCTTCACCAGTTCATTCAATATCGCCTTCTCGTATCGCAGGAACGATGGCATCTGCCTCAACCCTTCTTTTAGTTGCCCCCCCTGGCATAGCATCCTCGCTCGTTTCGCATCTTCTCCTTCAGCCAGGAAGATGTCCGCGAGATAAGACATCACTGCTTCTTTTAGTTCGCCTCGTATCAGGCGTTTCCCTACCACATGCGTTATCGGGCGGTTGATGCCAAAACGCTGCACACCGAAGAAGTTGGGTACCCCGCCAGCGCCCGCTATTTCACGTGAACACGCTGCGATTTTAGCTTTTAGCTCTTCTTCTGCACCGTCTATGCCACGAATAACAATCTCGAATTCGTTGCCATAAAGGTCACCCAACGAGACAGGTTTATTAGACCGCCCTAACTTTTTTAGTGCAACATCTGCTATTTTTACGCGCTCCAGCGCTTCTTCGTGCATATCCCATATACTAATCTTCTGCGTGGTAACTGCGTTTTTATCTTTGGTGCCTGCAAACCCGATTCTATTCCTGCTAACTCCCAGCCGTCTCGATATTTCTCGTATCACGCTGTGAGTCTCCCAATTCTCCTTCGTTAGCTCAGCAATCAGGTATTTCCCTTCTGCTTTCTCCTCGCGATTTGTGATTTCCCGGACTATGAAATCAGATGGTTTTCTCTTTATATCGCCACCGAGTCCTTCTGTTTTCGTGGCGTAAAATCTTATGCCTATTCGTCTTTCGAATTCCGGACTTTCTATTAGTGCCATTTACTTGCTCTAACTAAGATAGATGATGTGCAGGTAGATAGTAGATTAGATCACACTTATCTATTATGAAAGATATATTTACCCTATTGCGAAGAGGCATCGAGCTACGAGGCAAGCCCGGATGATACAAATTTCGAAAACGGAATTGGGCAAAGAAGAGATAGAAGCAGTAACTGAGGTCTTGGAATCCGGGATGCTTGTGCAGGGCGAGATAGTTGAAGCGTTTGAGGAGAGGTTCGCAGCTTATATAGGTACAGAATACGCGATCGCAACGAATTCCGGCACCGCAGCACTTCATACCGCTCTCGCGTCCGTGGGCATAAAGAAGGGCGATGAAGTAATCACAACCGCGTTCTCTTTCTTCGCATCCGCTTCCTGCGTGCTCATGCAGAACGCAACACCGGTATTCGTGGATATTGACCCGAAGACATATAACATTGACCCAGCTAAGATAGAAGCTAATTTATCAGCACGAACAAGAGCGATTATTCCCGTTCATCTTTATGGCCAACCCTGCGAGATGAGTGAGATACAGAGCATAGCGAAGGAGAATAACCTGGTAGTGATTGAGGATGCGGCACAGGCACATGGCGCGGAGTATAAAGCGACAAAAGTCGGCTCAATCGGCGACATAGGTGTTTTTAGCTTCTATGCCACGAAGAATATGATTACCGGTGAAGGCGGGATGATCACGACTAATAACGCTGAAATAGCCGAACGTACGAGGATGATAAGGAATCACGGTCAAAAGGCGAGGTATATTCATGAATGTCTGGGTTATAATTACCGGATGACGAACATAGCGGCTGCTATCGGACTAGTTCAGTTAAAGAAGATAGATAGGTGGAATGCAAGAAGGATGAGCAATGCGAGATACTATGGTGAGCAATTAAAACTGAAGAAGCCTTACGTTTCTCCGAATGTCAAACATGTATTCCATCAGTACACGCTGAGAGTAAAAGAGCGGGAGAAGTTCCTGGCGCATCTGGAACGGAATGGCGTGGGCTATGGCGTATATTACCCGGTTACACTACCGAGCCAGCCTTTGTTCTTGAACTCCCAGGGTACTTTTGAAGCGGCAGAACTTGCGAGTAAGGAGGTTGTATCAATTCCTGTCAATCCCACATTGAAAAGAGCGGATGTCGAGAAGGTGGTGAAGGTGGTGAATTCGTATGAAGGGTGAAGTTAAGATAGGTAAAGGTAGTAACATCCATGATAACGTGCTAATGGGCATAGATGGAGGCGGTGAGGTGGTGATAGGGGCGAATGCACAGATACGGAGTGGAACCGTAATATATTCTGGTGTGGAGATAGGCAAAAATTTCCGCACCGGGCATAATGTGCTGGTGCGAGAGAATACGGTAATCGGCGATGACGTGCTGGTCGGGACAAATTCGGTCATTGATGGCGACTGCCGGATTGGAAACGGGGTGAGTATTCAAACAAATGTTTATATTACCAAAGGTACAATAGTAGAAGCAGGGGCTTTTTTTGGACCCTGTTCTGCCACGCTAAACGACAAGTACATGCGATATGGTGTGGAATTGAAGGCACCGGTAATAAAGGAAGGCGCAAGGATAGGTGCAAATTCGACTATTCTTCCCGCAGTGGTAATAGGCAAGAATGCGGTGGTCGGGGCCGGTTCAGTAGTGACACGAGACGTGAAGCCCGGTTCGGTAGTCGTGGGCAATCCAGCAAGGAGGTTAAAAGATGTATCTGCTCTCGAATGAAGCGATAAGGGAAAAGGTCAGGACTAGAGAAGCGAAGATTTCGGTCATAGGTCTGGGCAGAGTAGGTTTGCCATTAGCAGCCACGCTCGCGGATTGTGGTTTCGAGACGTTGGGAATAGACATAAATGAGGGGTTGGTAAAGCGTATAAACGCAGGTGAATCACCATTTGAGGATGAAGTTGGCTTAACGGCGTTGCTTAAGAGAACCGTAGATGACGGTAAGTTAGTTGCAACTGCTCTCTTAGAAGAGCGTGATTTGAACGTCATAACTGTGCCCACGCTAATAAAAGGAGAGGAGCCGGATATAGACGCTGTTTTTACCGTTGCGAATGCGATAAAAGCGCCCCGCGGTAAAGTATTCAGTCTGGAGAGCACGGTACCACCCTTGACCACCGAGCGATTCGGTGAAATTGTAGCTCGGAACACGGGTTACAAACCAGGAGAAGACTTCGGGATGGCATATTCCCCGGAACGGGTTCAGGCACCGCAGGTCTTGAGGGACCTCGGGACATATCCCAAAATAGTAGGTGGTATGGACGAAAAGAGCGGATTCATCGTTTCTCTTGTCTATTCCTGCTTTGCACCGGGCATAATCCGGGTGAGCAGTCCCGTAGTGGCAGAGATAGACAAGATAATGGAGAATGCACAGCGTGACCTCAACATAGCATTTGCAAATGAACTGGCGCGGATATGTGAGGTTTATGGGATAGACGTGTACGAGGTGATAAGAACCGCGAATTCACAGCCATATTGCAATATCCTGCAGCCCGGTCTGGTGGGTGGACACTGCATTCCGATGGACCCGTATTATATATTGAGCGCAGTTGAGCAGCGTGGCTACACGGCAAACCTCATTAAGGAAGCCAGGCGGGTAAACGAAGCGATGACGCGGCATGTTGCGGATATGGTAGAAGGCGACCGCGTGGTTATACTCGGGTTGAGCTTCAAGCCCGATATCAAAACGTTTGAGAATACACATACGTTGAAGTTGATTGATGCTTTGAAGTCGCATAAAGTCGTGGTTCATGACCCGTTTCTGGACGACGAGGTGGAGGAGGAGAAGGAGGAGGAGGTGGAATTTGAGGTGGAGAAAGACATGTACAAAGCGGTAGAGGGTGCGGATTGTATCGTGCTGTCCACTGCGCATTCGGTGTATAAAAATATGGATTGGAAGGAGCTGAAGAAGCGGCTGCGAGGTGATTTAGTGGTGGATGTGCGTGGATTCTTTGATGCCCGAGAAGTAGAAGCGAATGGGCTGAGGTATAAAGGGATTGGGCGTATTTTCCGGGCTGGATAATGAATGGAACTGGATGTGGATATTCAGCAGGATAGTAGGATGCTTTTTTATTTTTATTTTTATTTTTATAGTTACGATGAAGATACAGGATACAAGAGGAGGTTTGATGGCATTTCAGACGCATAAGGATTTGGAAAAATATCAGTTAAGTCATGATCTGGCAATTGAAATTCATAAAAAACCACAAGATTTCACAAGATTAACACAAGAAATTATAATTATTTTGGAATAAAGTAGCCAATAGTGTACTGAAAATATGTTAATTTTATTCTTTTTCTCGTGAAAATCTGTGTAATCTCGTGGTTACAAAAAGGAGCTAAACAAATACAAGCGGTGGATTTTGGTCATAGTTCTGCAT
>JBAQFZ010000078.1:0-4282 GCA_049287525.1 Halobacteriota archaeon
GACATTCGAGGACTTTGTTACGAAAGTGAATAAATGGGCGCCAAACTGTCCAAATTGTGGAAGAAAAATGACATTTGCGTGTTATGAGAAGGGACCTCCGATAGAAAACGAAGTTTTTGGATGCAAATTATCTGATTGGAACCACCCATGGCTTAGCCATAGCTAACAATTGATTTGCACCCGAAGGGTGCTTTCTCGTTTATGGCTCTTAAAATCAACACGAACTGTAAGATTATTCTATCTGCCCTTTTTGGTACTCTTCGTAGTCGCAAATTTAGTAAAATTCCAGCTCGGGTACTTTGACAACTATAAACTATTTTCCTATTGGTACGCGCTGACCGTAATACTTGCGGCCGTAGCGATATTCTGGGCGCTAAGAATGTCTCTTACGTGCTCCCTGCAAAGAGAATAGCTGTTATTATGGCACACGTATTCATCACGTTTCTTTCTCTTTATATCCGCTGTAAGCAGGAACTGCTCTTAAAGAACGCGAAACGCAATCATAAAGTCACTCCGATGGATTTGTTACGCAAATACAGCAAGGTTTACCATTTTGAGTTGGCGGGGCACGGTATAAACTCTGAGGTTCTAAAGAAGATGATGGACCTGGATGCGACATTTGAATTGAGTATGTTCCCTAAAACTGGTCGAAGTTAGGATAAAAAAAGAAAAGGGTTATCGCAGCTATTCACCGCTTTATTGATGAATGCCCCTTTTACTTCTTCTCATGGATTTCAACCTTTTCAGGGAGTATGCCCGGTCTGTCGTCGGTCATCAAGTAAACATAGCTGATCACGTGCACATAATATTCGAGATACCCTTTAATGAAGTTGCTTAATCCTTCGCTCCTGTGCCCAAGTATTAATATCACAAACCACTGAATAACCATACATATCTCTGCGATAACGCCATACACCCCCAATACCAGCGCTATAACGAACGCGTACACGATTCTAATGAAAAGTTCCAGCCGACTTGCATCATGTTTGTAGACAAACAGCTGTTTCATTCCCTGCTGCTGCATTTCTTCTGCCATTATCAAACACCTCCGTTTGTTTTATAATCCCGCACGGCAAATTTTCGCTGTGCCTGCTAATATAATGCCGGGGTTACATAAATAGTTATCAGTCAGTACCAGTACCTCAACTTCGCTCTGTCACAACATTTTTATAGTCCCCTATACATCTCTCTCTTCACGGTGATCGTATGAAATATAAAATAACAGGGGATAACCTGCAACTGGTAACGATAGAGCTAAGCGTAGCATTCCAGCGAAGGTTAGGCTCGGCTTTCTTCGGTGGTGAAGGCTTCATTCTGGAGCGTCTTGCGGAAACATTTGGCAACAGATGATGAGATGAGATATGATGTAATAGTCATAGGCGATGTGTTCTGTGACATAGCTACAATGCCTATCCGGGACTATCCCGAGCGTGATAAGCAGATAGGCTGCGAATTCATGCTCAGCACTGGCGGTCAAGCCGGTAACTGCGCTGCCGCATGTGCGTCTTTAGGATTGCGAACCGCACTTATTTGCAAGGCAGGAAACGATGTGCTCTCAAATTGGGTATTATCAGAGTTACGAACTTTGGGTGTCCGCTGCTTTAATACAATATCAGGGAAAGGAAACCGCTCGGGGATTACCGTGAGCATAGCCTTTGAAGACGGCAGCAGGTCTATGCTGTCGGACCGGGGCGCGAATATAGAGCTTAAGGGTGATGATGTGGATTTTGAACTCCTGAAGGAGGCAGGATTCGTGATGCGCGCCGGACATTGGAACACAGAAGGGCTTTTCACATCGAATAAAAGATTAATCGAGTTTGCGAACTCCGCAAGCGTTTTTACGGGTGTGGACATCGGGTGGAGTGCTTATCTTGGTTGGACCGATAGAGCAAAGGAGACGGTATTTGAGTTCCTGCCATTCACGGAGTTCCTCTTTGTCAACGAAGCGGAGATAAAGGGATTGTGTGCTGATACGAAAGAAGGTGGTGGAGCGCACGAATTACTGGATAGGGGATGCAAGAACGTGATTGTACATCGCGGTGCAAACGGCTCGTCCTGGATATGTAAGGAGTTTGAGCTTAACTGCCCTTCTTTTAATGTGAAGCCGATAAGCCCGACGGGCGCGGGTGATGTCTTTAATGCAGGATTTATATACGCGTTATTAGAATTAAAAGCTGCGGAGGATTGTCTGAAATTCGCGAATGCCTGTGCTGCATTGCATATAAGTAGAAGAAGGGCGATAAATGTATTTCCTACGGTAGAGTCAGTAACGAAGATGGTCAATAAGCAAATCCCAGTCAAAAGGGCGGATATGAAAGCATGATAGACCTTGTGCAGAACCTCCACCCGGTAATGCAGGCGCTTCTGGCAACTTCCTTTACATGGGCACTGACTGCTCTTGGTGCAGCCACGGTATTTATGGCTAAGGACGTGAGCAAGAGGGTACTGGACGGGATGCTGGGTTTCGCGGGCGGAGTGATGATCGCTGCCAGTTACTGGTCACTGCTTGCTCCAGCCATTGAGATGTCAGCAGGCAAAGATATTCCAGCCTGGTTTCCTGCTGTGGCGGGTTTCCTCTTAGGTGGCATCTTCCTGCATGGTATTGATAAGATACTACCGCATCTCCACTTTGGCTTTCCGGTGGAGGAAGCAGAGGGTTTTAAGACGAGCTGGCAGCGGAGCACATTGCTCGTTCTTGCCATCACGATGCACAATATCCCGGAAGGTCTTGCGGTTGGCGTTGCTTTTGGTGCTGCTGCCGCTGGTTTTCCTGCTGCTACTTTAGCGGCAGCTATCGCCTTAGCTATCGGTATTGGGATACAGAATTTCCCGGAAGGACTCGCGGTTGCGATGCCCCTTCGACGTGAGAGGATGTCGCGTTTGAGAAGTTTCTGGTATGGGCAGTTATCCGGAATTGTTGAACCTATCGCAGGTGTTGTCGGAGCAGCAGCCGTTATCCTTGCACAACCTATCCTGCCTTACGCTTTGAGTTTTGCCGCCGGTGCTATGATCTTTGTCGTGGTCGAGGAGGTCGTCCCGGAGTCTCAGCGTGGCGGCAATACGGATTTAGCTACCATAAGTGCAATGGTAGGTTTTGCGGTGATGATGGTACTTGATGTAGCATTTGGTTAGGTTTTATATATTCAAATTTTTTGAAGATGGCTATTGTAACCACAGCAATAATATAGTCATTCCGCCAACAAATTGCAAAGATTGTGCCCGAATTTTTTTTGGAGAGTAGGAAAGAACTTCTCGAACCAGCCTTTTGCATAGCTCCTGTTTTCGAATAGATTTTTGAGTTTTAACTTTACAAATTGCTTCAGGTCTTCGACAGATCCAATAGAATCCTCGGATATGAGCCGTTTCAAACTTTTCCCGACGAATTCTATGGGATTCAAGTCAGGGGAGTAGGGTGGAAGGAACACGAGATGTATTCCAAGTTTTTCAGCCTCTTTCAGCACATCTCCAGCCCTATGACTCGAGAAATTATCAAAGAATCCGATAACGATCTCTTCCAGCGTGTATCCCGCTTCCTTTAATACTTTTGCAGCTTCTGTCAGTCTTTCTCTCAGGATTTCCTCTGCATTCTCCGGTCTTTTCACGTCTAAAATATAGGGTTTGGATAACTTCATCCCCAGCAACTTTTTCAGCTTTTCCTTCGGCTCTTTGTTCAACTTTCTATTCACAAACATCAATAGGAAGGAGTATATATATAAACTTTGCATAAATTTTGCGGAATGACTATAGTTGTTTTTACCTCCGGAGTCGTATAAAGTAATTTTTAATGAGATTGTTCATTTACCAGAGGATATTATGGCAATTGGTGCACCGCGTACGAGTCTCATAAGATGCGGCGTTACCCTTGAGACGGGTGTCTGGGATGCGGGTTACGAGGGCAGAAGCGAATCGTTGTTGGTGGTATTTAACGGAAAGGGCTTTTATCGGTCGTGTCCCCCTTTTAAAGATGAGTTGTGGCTGAGTATGCTACACAGATAATATATAATGCCACATGAACAACTCTTCTAATGTCCAGATGTGGTCGGTGAGGTTAGCAGCCATTGCGGGTGTTCTTTGTTTCCAACGCCGTCTACTATCTGCAATTTCGATTTTTAGTGCATCATGGGGCTTTACGACGTTGAACCATGCAAAGAACAAGCACAAGTGCATTATCAGCGGGTTTAAGGATTTCGAGAAATTGATTGTCTTCCTTATCAGTGAGCAATTCAACCGCGTCTTCGAGGGCACGCCCGCCGAGATGATGGCTGATAACAAGCTTTGTTTT
>JBAQFZ010000079.1:0-2838 GCA_049287525.1 Halobacteriota archaeon
TTTCGAGCTGCACTTGAAGTATAGAGAGGATACTGAGCGTATTGAGCTTTTTGTCGGATGTGTGAGTGAAATACCACCACCATAGGGAGGAAATTAAATAAAAGTCTCGGCTTCGCATCGCACTTCGTATGTCCGCAGCCGTTAGGCGCCATTGGCGTTCTGCAGCACTACAAAGAATGGAATGAAAGAGGTGACATATGAATGATCCAAAGCCAAGGGAGATCGCCACGGGTGTGTACTGCCTTAGCATAGGGACCGGCATCAAGCAGTCCAATGTATATTTTGTGCAGTCGGGGTCGTCGTGGGCCTTGATCGATGCCGCGTGGCGGAATAGTCGCCAACAGATCAAAACGACCGCCGAGTCGTTGTTCGACGTGAACAAGCGTCCAGCTGCAATTCTGTTGACACACATCCATCCGGATCACTCGGGATCAGCACCAGAACTGGCGCAGATTTGGAGGCTACCGGTTTACGTGCATCCCGATGAAATGCCTCTTGCATCAGGAAAGCTCATACCGGAGTATTTCAACCCACTCGACCGATGGCTCATAGTGCCGTTGATGAAGCTCATGCCGCGGCGGGCGCTTGAGTCAAAGCTATCCGAGGCAAGCCTCGCTGATGCAGCGTGTGCGATTGATCCGGGCGCTGGCGTCCCAAGTCTTCCAGACTGGCAGTGCATTCCAACACCAGGTCACACGCCGGGCCACGTGGCGTTTTTCCGGAAGAGTGATGGTGTGTTGATCGCAGGCGACGCAATCTTGACGGTGAACCTCAATTCCCTGTGGGATTTGCTGCTGAATAGGCACCGCGTTTCCGGGCCTCCGTATATCTCGACCTGGAACTGGCAAGCAGCAAAGGAGTCCGTTGCCGCACTTGCAGCGCTCGAGCCGCGTGTACTGGCGTGCGGGCATGGAATTGCCATGACAGGCTCCGAAACAGCACGTGAACTGCGTGCTTTTTCGGATCGTTTCACGGTCTCGAAGAGGGGGTTGTCGCACTGAATTGAATACCGTGGCAATTGTACAACACTCATCGTACATACAGAATCAAGGTTGATTTTTCAAAAATTGCCACAAAATATGAGGAAGTCGCTTTGTCCAAGATCCAAAAGCCTGCGATACTTATTGGGCTTATCACCATCCGCAACAACGATGATATTTTAGACCTTGGCTGTGGAACCGGCCATTTAACTAGAAAACTAAGGGAACTCACTAATGGTAGGATAGTTGGAGTTGACCCAGCAGAAGGGATGATCAAAGAAGCAATAGAAAAAAACAAAGATCTGGATATAACTTTTGAGATAAAAAGTGCAGAAGAAATAGAGTATAAAGCTTGCTTTGATGTAATATTCTGCAATTCTGCCTTTCAATGGTTTAGAGACCCACAAAAAGCACTTAAAATTGCTACACTGCTTTACGTAAAAGTGGCAGAATTGGAATCCAGGCACCAGCGAAAAGGGTATATAGCCCTAACTTTATAGAAGCAGTTGAAAAGGTAAAAGAAGATCCAGGAACAAGGGATATTTTTGCTCACTTTAGATAACCGTGGTTTTTTCTTGAAACAAGCGATGAATATAGAAAGTTGTTTGAAAAATATGGATTTAAGGTGGTTTTATCTAAAATAGAGGATGTTAGGACTAAACATTCACCAGAGGAAGTTTACGAGATATTTTTGTCGGCTCCTGTGGCAGGGTATTTAAACCAGGATTTTTATGATGTAAAAATTAAGGAGGATTATATGAATACCTTTAAGAAGATTTTAAAAGATGCTTTTGTTCAGCAGGCAAATGAGCGAGGAGAAGTTGAACTGATATTCAACAGGGTATTTTTAGTGGCGATTAAAGAGTGAAGAAGGATGTGGCAACTTCTTTTATCCGCAAAACGTTAGCCAAAATCGGTGGAAGGGTATTTATTATACTAAGACTATAACTAAAAAGGAGGTGAACGAATATGGATATACTTATCGATGTAAACTCAGGAGACAAAGATACTCTCATACCCAGTTTGATTATGGCCTCCAAGCTCAAGAGCGAAGGAGTGGATGTAGTTGTATTTCTTGAGTGGAGGGCTCTGGTTGCATTTGTCGAGAAGAACTTCGAGTATTCATCACCGGTAGCAAAGTATGCTGCTACAATCGAAGAGAACGCGAAAAAGATGGGATTGCCAACTGATCCCACGGACTTGCTGAAAGGGGCTAAGGCTGCCGGAGTACCGATATACGCTTGTGCTGTGGAGGCAGCACTAACTGGTATTACAGAGAAGGTGCCGCCAGAAATCCAATTGATGGAGGAGGCAGATTTAACAAAGCCTTTGATAGAGGCAAAGAAGATTGTAGGGGGTATTTAAAGAGGCAGGCCACCAACTTCGGCTAACACGGGGTTGCCGACTTCGTTATGGTTCGTCCAAATCGCCTCAGGCGACTTCGGCTACCCCGGGAACGTTAGGCGACATGGGCAAGTAATAGAAAAGATGGTGTAGATGAATGAAATGGTTTAAAGACATTCACAATCGGCGGATTCGATTAACAGATGAAAGGCAAGAGCATATCAAAGCAGACCATCCAGAAATGCAGGGGCTGGTTGGCAGAATACAAGAGACATTGTTAAAACCCGATATGATTGTCAGATCAAAAACAGATTCAGAAGTTGAGCTATTCTATCGGCATTATGACATCACACCCGTTACTGAGAAGTATTTATGTGTTGTAGTTAAACCGTAACTCCGCCTAATTTACGTAATATATTCCATCTTCATGAGCTTTTCATAAGTTGTTTTGAATAGAAGAGAGAACTGAGGCGAGGAAAAGAATATATAAATGTATTACGTATATACGTAATAT
>JBAQFZ010000080.1:0-12802 GCA_049287525.1 Halobacteriota archaeon
AAGACAAGAAATCTAAGATTTTTCTCGTGAAACAAACCCTTTCAGGGTTTTAGAAGAAACCCGTAGGGTTTCCTGTGGACGTGGGCAGAGCCCACGATGTGTAATCTTGTGGTTATTTTTCGGAAATGCTATAATAGCTAATCCACAGTTCTATACCTGCTACGCCCCTTCCCGGATCTGTGCCAGGTTCCTATCCGCGTTCCGCTTCTTCAACTTCGCGAGTTTCACTATCTGCTTCTTATCTACTTCCACACTCACGAACTCAGCGGCATCCAGCAGTTTCTTACCGACTTCTGACCGTACAATCACCGAGGAACAGCCTTCCGGACTGCCAACCGAGCCGATAGATATGTCCGCCAGCCGTGATACGAAATCGTCACAATAAGGACAACCTTCTCGCACTATCGCCTCCAGGTCACGCACGTCACAGGAATAATCCTTACCGGCAGCCGTAACGATATACTTACCCATGCTTATCTGCGTCTTTCTCGCCGTATCAAGATCAACGCCAAATCGTTTCTTCGTATACGCCTTTAAACCCGCGTAATCGAAACTTTCAAGGCAGAACAAACCCAGTATAGTGAGTTCCACGCCCGGATATTCACGCTCTAAATCCCACTGCTGCTGCAACTTCCTGACCGCTCTGACTTCACAGGGAGTACCCACAACGGCGATTCGCCTCTTTCCGGCTTTCAGTGCTTCCTCAAGCTTCGACATCATGGGCACGCGCAAATATTTCGTGCCTCTCGCATTTATTATCCCCTCCACATTCTCAACCACAACAGCCGCTGCTTTATACCCCTCTACTCGCTGCACGACCAGGGCAGCATCAAAGAGCCCGTTCTCCATGCCTGACGTAAGCAATGCGGTGACCATTCCACCGTCCTGACCGTCCTGAGACGTCTTACCTGCAATTAAATCGCTATAAACACCCAGATATTCATCTCGCTCGCCCTCTAAGAACATATCCTCGATTTCGTGTATATCCTCTTCCGTGGTCGGATATATATGCTTCTCCCGCCTGATTGCTTCCGTAGGGCAAACGAGCGCGCACGCGCCACAACCTATGCAATCATCAGAAAGTTCCTTGTACGGCGTTCCCACTTCGCGCTCCACACCGCGACCTAGTACGTTTATGGCTGAGACACCTACTAACTCCTCACACACCCGTGTGCACAATCCGCAAAGGACACAATGTTCGGCTTCCAGCAGGTATCGCGGCTTTGTCACGCCGTATTCTCTTGCCATCGTTTGTATACGCCCCTCTTCCGGGCATCTCGCCAGCAGCAATTCCAGGAGCAGCTTTCTTATCCCGATAATATCGGGAGTGTTAGTCCTCACTATCAGTCCCTCTTCAACGGGATAATTACATGCCGTGACCACCTTCTTCTTGCCCCGTATCTCAACCTCCACAGAGCATAGCCGGCAAGCGCCAAAAGGTTCTAACGCAGGGTGATAACATAAAGTGGGTATAGCAATGCCAATACTCCTCGCCGCATCCAGCAGCGTATGCTCTGCTGCTATTTCCACTTCTTTACCATCTATCTCTAATTTCATCTTCTGCTCTCACTTCCTCCCCTTTCCTCTTTCTATTTTACGCGCTGCTTCGGGTAATGATAGCGGAACCGGCTTACCCGATATTTTCGTCACCGCACCTACCTTGGGCGGGCAGAGGTCGTAGCAAATCCCACATCTTGTACATTTTGTCTGGTCTATCTCGTGTATCATCCACTTTTCGCCTACTATCGCACCCTCAGGGCAGTTCTTTGAACACAGCAGACAGGCTATGCACTTCCCGGGCTCTATATAATACGAAGTCAGGTCTTTACAAACCAGTGCCGGACACCTTTTTTCCTTGATATGTGCCTCATATTCGTCTCGGAAGTACCGGATAGTACTTAAAACAGGGTTAGCGGCTGTCGTGCCCAATGCGCATAGCGAGGCTTTCTTCATCAGTGCCCCTATCTCTTCGAGCAGTGCAATGTCGCCTTCTTTTCCATTACCGGCTGAGATGTCACCCAATATCTCACGCATACGTTTTAAGCCCTCACGACAAGGTACGCACTTACCACATGACTCATCACAGAGGAAATCCACGAAGTAGTGTGCTAAATCCACGATGCACGTTTCCTCGTCCATCACGATCATCCCGCCAGAGCCCATCATCGAACCCAACTTTGTGAGTTCATCGAAATCCACCGGTGAATCGAGATATTGCTCCGGGATTATGCCACCCGAAGGACCACCGGTTTGCACTCCTTTGAAGCGTTTCCCGTCTCGAATTCCACCACCTATTTTGTATATGATGTCCCTCAGCGTGGTTCCCATGGGGACTTCCACTAAACCTGTATTGTTTACCTTACCAACCAGAGAGAATATCTTTGTGCCCTTGCTGCCCTCAGTGCCTATCGAGTTGAACCAATCGGCGCCTTTTTCTATTATTAGTGGTATAACCGCGTATGTCTCCACATTGTTCAAATTGCTTGGCTTATCCCATACGCCGCTTTCCGAGGTATGGATGTATTTAGGTCTTGGCTCTCCCACCTTCCCTTCTATCGCATTCATCAGCGCACTGGATTCCCCGGATACAAAAGCGCCTGCACCCCTGTGCACGATCACATCGAAGTCGAAGTCCGAACCCAGTATGCCCTTACCGAGTAATCCGTATGCCCTCGCCTGTTCGAGAGCAACCGCAAGATTCTTCACCGCCAGCGGGTACTCCTGACGCACGTAAATGAACCCTTGATGAGCGCCTATGGCATATGCCGCGATAGTTAAGCCCTCAAGAACCCTGTGCGGATTGCCTTCCATGATTGACCTGTCCATATAGGCGCCGGGGTCGCCTTCATCACAGTTGACGATTACATATTTGGGCTCTCCAAAAGCATTCCTGGTGGACGCCCATTTCATGCCTGTGGGAAAACCACCGCCGCCGCGCCCCCGTAAGTTCGCTCGCTTCACTTCTTCCAGCACCTCTTCCGGCATCATATCGTACAGTACCTTAGCCAATGCCCGGTATCCACCAAGGGCGATGTAATCATCTATACTTCCTGGATCAATCCACAGATTACCGCTAAAAACCACCCGGGTTTGATATTTGTAGAACGGAATATCCTGTTCATGGACGAATCGTTCGCCGGTGCGGGGATCCGCATAAAGCAACCGATCAATAATTTCCTTCTGTTTTATGGTCTTAGAGATAATTTCAGACACATCTTCAGGTGTTACGTTGAGATAGCATATCTCCTCGGGATAAATGATAATAATAGGTCCGCGCTCACAAAAGCCGTGACAACCAGTCCTCCGAACTCCTACCTTATCCACCAGACCCTGCTTCTTCAACTCCTCTTCAATGGCAGCAGCAACGTTATCACTCCCCGAGGCATGACATGCCGTTCCGGAACAGAGCGTAATATACGGCTTCTTCAAGTCCCGCAGTCCTACAATCTTACGCCTCAGCGCCTTCAAGTCCTCTTTTGTGTTTAATTGTGGCATTCCCTCTACTCATACCCCTCTAAAATCGTATCTACCTTAGATGGTGTAATCTTACCGTAATAAACGCCATCCACCACTATCAACGGTCCCATTGCACAACACCCCAGACAGTTTACCCGCTTCAAGCTAAACCGCATGTCTGACGTGGTCTCTTCCGCTTTTATCGCCAAAGTCGTTTCTATACGGTCTAAAATCTTTGGTGCGCCACGTACCTGACATGCCGTGCCCAGACATACCTGGACTACGTGCCGTCCAACCGGGTTCAGGCTCAACGCTTTATAAAAAGTCGCTATCCGGTATATCTGGCTCTTTGGAATCCGCATCTCCTCACTTATTCGTGCAATTACTTCCCGGGGTATCCAGTTGAACTCGCTCTGCAAGTCCAGTAGCAACTGAATTAAAACTCCCTCCTTGCCTTTATACCTACCTATTAGCTCCTCCACTCGTTTCTGGTCTATCTCGACCATAATCCGCACTCCTTTTCTTATTAATTAATTCCGCCTTTCTTGCTTATCTTATTCAATTCATGAGTTATAACCCGGTCACCAGGTCTAATAATGCACCCTTCGGGTCTTTTGCCTTCACTACTCCAGAGGCAAGCAACACACCGTCTGCACCCAGCTCGATTGCCGCCCGAACATCCGCTCCGTTCGTGATCCCGGCACCGCAAAGCACCACGCAACTCGCATTCACTCGCTTCACCTCTTTTACCGTGTTCTCTACTATACCCGGGTCCTCCTTCGATACCGCCCTGCCGCTGCCTATCAGCTCCGGCGGTTCTATTGCGAGGGCATACGGCTTCAGTTCCGCCACTGCCTTACTCACTGCGATATTATTCGTGCAAACAATCGTTAAAAGATTTAAGCTCGCTGCTCTACCCACGATAAAGTCTATATCCGCTATCTTCAGTCGGTGCTCCGAATGGTTTACAAGTGAGCCCGTAGCACCCGTTTCTTTTATTGATTCCAGCGTTACAAAGCCAGTATGGCTGCCGGGTTCCACAGCGTCCACGTGCTGTGCGAAGCAGGGTATATTTACCGTAGATACTATCTTCGCAAGTTCTACCTGCTGGGGGCAGATAGCAATACTCACCCCTTGCTTTGATGCCACCCCCTCGCAGATTTTCGCGAGTTCAAAGCCTTTTTTACCCGACGATTCCACGTATGCCTTCTCGTTCAATACTATTACAGGTGTTTCTATCTTTGTTCCCCCGTTCATTTCTTTTGCGCATCCTCTTTATTTGGTTTTACTATAGGGGTAAAAGTTATTATAAAAGTAACGCATTAAGAAAGAGCGCGTTTTTTACTTGTGGGAAAACAATTTCCTTATCTCCTCGCCAACTGTCTCAACTTGATGCTTCCCTATCGCTTCTCTACTCGCTTTTAAGAAAGGAATACCCTTCTTGTACTCTTCTACCCATTCCGCTGCGAATTCTCCGTTCTCAACCCGCTTCAAGGCTTCTTTCATCTTATCTTTTACCTCGGGTCCGATGATCTTATGCCCCACTGCCCACATGCCATACTCTGCGGTATTGGAGATAACTTCTGCCATCCTCTTTATTCCGCCCTCCCATACCAGGTCAACAATGAGCTTCATCTCGTGTATGCACTCGAAATACGCCATCTCAGGTGGATAGCCCGCTTCTACCAGAACTTCAAAGCCATTCTTCATTAATTCTACCAGACCGCCGCATAACACACACTGTTCGCCGAACAAATCCTCGTAGGTCTCCTGTTCAAACGTGCATTCTAAGATGCCTGCTTTTGTCCAGTGCATCGCCTTTGTCATTGCCAGTGCCAATTCGCGTGCATTACCCGACGGGTTCTGTTTTACAGCTACGAGTCCGGGTACCCCAAAACCGTCCAGATATGCCTTCCGCTCCTCGGTTCCCGGTGCTTTTGGTGCAACCATAATAACATCCACATCCGCAGGCGGAACGATTCTTTTGAAGCAGATATTAAAGCCGTGCGAGAAACAAAGTGCGTCCCCAGCCTTCAGGTGCGGCTGTATCTGCTTTTCATAAACATCGGGCTGTACCTCATCAGGAAGCAGGATATGTACGATGTCGCCTTTTTCCGCGGCTTCTTCTATCGGCAATACTTCAAAACCAGCCTCTATCGCTTTGTCCCAGCTCAGATTCTTGCGACCACCCAATATTCCCGTCTCGCCTACGACCACGTTAACGCCAGAGTCCCTCAAACAGTTTGCCTGTGCATTCCCCTGCGAGCCGTACCCGATTACTGCTACTACCTTATCTTTTAAGATGCTATCATCTATCTCCTCATCATGTAATATTTCCATACTATCTCCCCCCTATGTTCTTTATGTTAACCAAAATTTAAATATACATATATATAAATGTCGCTTTTCCCGGGATCACCAAAATAATGTTCTACAACCCCTTGTGGATCCAGTCCCTCGTTCAAAGCCCTGTTTCTATACCAATAGCAGTAAGCCCCGTCCTGAACAACTGCTTCACGCCAAAATGCTGCATCAAATCTACAAACCGGTCTATCGTCTTTGGGTCTTCCGTAAGTTCGAGTATCACCGAATCCCGCGTGGCATCCTTTATTTTCGCACCGTACGATTCCGCAAGCTGCATCACTTCCAGACGCGCTTCCGAACCCTTTGTATGCACTTTTAGGAGGCACAAATCGCGGATAATCGCCTCATCCTCTCTCAAATCCACTACTTTTACCACTTCTATCAGATTGCTAATCTGCTTCCGCACCATCTCCAGCTCGCGTTCCGAACCTCTTATCGCCACCGTCATCCTGGACAGCCCTTCCTTCTCACACGGCGAAACCGTAAGAGAACTGATATTTATCCCACGCATCGTGAACATGCCCGACATTCTCGTAAGCACTCCCGGATGGTCCTCCACCAATAGCGAAATTATATGTGTTTGCATCTTTCCGTTCCTATCATACCTATTATACCACCACCAGGCGGAATCATTGGCAATATCTTGTCCTCCTTGCCCACCATCATATCAATCACTGCGGGCTTACCGGACTCAAATGCGTTATTTAACGCGTGTTTCAAATCCTCTGGCTTTTCCACACGCTCCGCATAGCATCCAAACGCTTCTGCAAGCTTAACAAAGTCCGGTGTTATGCCGAGACCCGTATGTGAATATTTCTTATCGAAGAACAGCTCCTGCCACTGTCTTACCATCCCTAAATACCGGTTGTCTAAGATACATACCACCACCGGTATATCACTCTCCACGCAGGTTGCCAGGTCATGGCAGGTCATCAAGAAACTGCCGTCACCCGCGATGTCCACCACATTCTTATCCGGTGCCGCAACCTTCGCGCCTATCGCAGCCGGAAAACCGAATCCCATCGTGCCCAGCCCACCGGAAGATATAAACCTGCGAGGCTTCTTAGTCATGTAATAATGCGCGGCAAACATCTGACACTGCCCCACCTCGGTTGTGACGATCGTATCGTCATCCAGAATTCCGCTGAGTTCTTTTATAAACATATCCGATAATGATGACCCTGCTCGCCTTATGTCCTTTATACATTCTTCACATGCCGAATGCATCTCTCGTATCCGCTGAATCCACACGCTCTGACCGCCTAATTTCTCTATATTCTCCAGCCACTTCAATATATCGGCAAGTGCGAGCTTTACATCGCCCACTATTGGTATATCCACCTGGATGTTCTTGTTTATCTCTGCCGCGTCTATATCCACGTGCATCAAAGTGGCATCCGGTGCGAACTGGTCCAGTTGCCATGCAGTCAATCTATCGCTAAACCGTGTGCCCAACGCGAGCAGCGCATCGCATTCGTTTATCGCTCTGTTCGCATAGAGATGCCCGTGCATACCAGCCATGCCCAGACAGAACGGATGATCATCGGGAATGGCACCTTTACCCATAAGTGTCGTGACCACACCAGCACCAAGTAATTCCGTTAAATGGCGTAACTCTGCCGTGGCATCAGCACTGATAACACCGCCACCCGCAAGTATAAGTGGTCGCTCTGCATTTGCTAACACCTCCGCAGCCTTCTTTGTCTGCACCTTATTAGGTTTTATATTCGGTTTATAACCTGCAAAAGTCTCCTTAGGGTGCAAATCTACCTCAGATACGTCTGCTAAGACGTCCTTCGGTAAGTCAATCAAAACAACACCTTTACGACCAGTATTGGCGATATAGAATGCGTTGTGTATGACCTTAGGCAAATCCGCGGTACGCTTCACCAGGAAGTTATGCTTTGTTACGGGCATGGTAATAGTGAAGGTGCTCGCTTCCTGGAAGGCGTTGGTACCAATTGCCGAGGTTGGCACCTGCCCGGTCAACGCCACTACGGGCACAGAATCCATACTTGCATTTGCCAGACCGGTAACGATGTTCGTGGCGCCGGGGCCCGAAGTGGCGATACACACGCCGGTTCGTCCGGATACACGTGCATAGCCGTCCGCAGCGTGTGCTGCACATTGTTCATGCCGCATCAAGATATGCCTTACCGCCTCTTCTTTGTACAGCACATTATATAAATCTAATAATACGCCGCCCGGTATTCCAAAGGCTACTTCCACGCCCTCGTTCTTCAATTCTTCTATTACGATTTCCGCACCGCTTAGCTTTACTCGTGCCACTTCTCGTTTCCCTTTTTTTTTTACTGTAACCCGATTAATTTACTTCTGTGATCTATAATAGTATAACTTATCCATTTTATAGGGATATTGAAGCATGTTTATCCGATACATATAAAATCAGTTATAGAAAAGCTTAGTGCTTATCTGCGATTCTGATTGGTTTTTATGATCTCCAGTATTTTGACTTCATCCTGATGCTTTTATTCCCTCTTTGTGAGATCTACTATAAAAAAAGAACTGTGGGATTATTTGAGTGGATTAGTGACAAAAAGTATTTAACATATTTTGCCCTTTTATCCGTTGGTGAGAGTGATATCTGCCAATCGTTCATCCGCAATTTCATCAAGGCGGATATTTAGGGCTTCCAATGTTTGTGTGACCGCGGATCGGTTCATGATATCTCCCTTTGCTCTTTAGGTATGCGTTCTAATCGAAAGTGGCTATATACAAAACTTTAGGTATTGTTTCTGCTTGACACCTATCAATAATGACAGCATCGTAGCCGATTCACTATAATTGATTGCATTTTTCGCGTTACCCTTTAATTTGAAGAGGATACCTATTTATTTATGTGAGGAAACTACTTTGGAGTGGTGAACATGGAACAAAATGTAAAGGACGATAAGGTCATGTGCATAGTGAAAATTAGTGAAAGTTCCGAAGACAAACTCTTACGAAGATATAGAGAGGATTTGGTCGTTCGAGAAGCAGAGGTAAGAATAAAAGTCGGTGGAAAGATTCACACGCGATTATTTTGCCTGCCTTCCCATTTTGAAGAACTCGCAATCGGTCATTTAAAATCAGAAGGGCTTGACCCTTCTTACATCTCAAACATTGAGGTCGAAAAGGTAAATCTTGAGATGTATGAAATACAGGTTAAGTTAGAGCAAGAAGTCTATCGAAATCCTTTAAAGGTCAACTCAGAGATAAAAATAAAGAAAGGAGAAGTGCGTGAACTGGTAAAAAAGTTAGAAGATTGCAGTATATTGTATAAAGCGACAGGAGGCACGCATGTCGTTGCTTCTTTTAATCAAGAAAAAGGAGAGACTTCCTTTATCGAGGATATCAGCAGGCACTGTGCAATAGACAAACTCATAGGAACGTGCATTAAGAATGGGATAGAGATTCCCAAAAGTGTTTTGGTGACTTCTTGCAGACACACGCACTCCACAATAAAGAAAGTAATCTTCGCGGGTTTCCCAGTTGTTATAAGCATTTCCGCACCTACTGAACTGGCAATACTGGATGCAGAGGAGTTTTGTATAAGCCTCGTGGGCTTCGCACGTGATAACAGGTTTAATGTTTACTCGAATGACTGGAGGATCTTGTGAATAAATTTTTTGTTTCGCAGTCGGTATTTTATCCTCCCAACTGTTGCCAGCGTTCACAGGCACCGACATCATTGCTACTATGTAAACTTAAAAAAAAAAAAACAAAGTTTTATCAAAAACCAGTTTCTTTGATCAATCTTTCTTTGCGAAAGAAAAGTTGCGGGTGAACAGCACAGGAGGGATTTATTCCAAAGTTTTTAAGCAGCTCTGGACTGCCTGTTAGAGCTAATGCTCGCGCCTAATATACCAAACTCATAGCATATAATCAAAGGAACAGCAACCATAAGCAAACTAACTGCATCGGTGGTAGGAGTAACAACCGCAGCGATCGCGACCAATGCCACGTATACATATCGCCTATATTCCTTGAGCGTCTGTAATTGAATGATCCCAGAATGAACAGCAGCGATTATCGTAAGGGGGACTTCAAATGTTATTCCAAGTATGAGTGTCATTATAATGATAAACAGCATGAAATCGTGAATGGAATACATGCTAATAACTCCTGCTGATAACGCATCTGCATACAGAATTTTAAGAATAAGAGGTAACATGAGGAAGTATGAATAGCTTAGCCCTAAAATAAACAGTAAAATAGCTGAGTTCAGTATAATGATCATGCGTGATATTTTGACTGGATTGCTTATTCCTAATCTCAGGTTCAGTGTTTTATACACATAATAGCATATTAGAGGAGTCGCAAGTATTACGCCGACGACCATAGAGAGTTTTATCTTTAAAAGTACTACCTCTAATGGTGAAATGGCGATGAACTTTACGCCCTCGGGTAGGAGATCCCCTTTTATCTTCAGTATCAAGCGGTCTAAGAATGGAAATGAGATACAGAAACCAGCAATGAAGACCGCGGCGACAAGCATGCTTCTTCTCTTTATCGCCACTATTATATATCCCAATTCTTCGTTTATATTCACCATCTTAACCCCTCCCTCTCCCGCGGGTGTGTGATGATATGGAACGAACCAGCGATGATATAATAAGTGGACCAGTAGGAGATGAGGAGATCCCACTGATGGAACATCTCATTGAACTACGAAGAAGACTCATTGTCGTTTTAATCCCTCTTGGTGTAATTACGTTAGCAGTGTTCCCCTTTTCAAACATTCACCTTCACCTAATATTTGCCAACCTATTCTCTGAAGATATGCCTATATATGTTTATAGTCCGTTGGAATGGCTAAGGGTTCGGCTTTTGTTCTCTTTCTTATGCGCCCTTTCTGTTACGATACCCCTCGCGGTATATGAGATTTTCGCTTTTCTGCGACCCGGACTCTATCCTTCGGAGCGGATTTTTTTTTTGATGGTTGTTATCCCTTCGCTTTTTTGTTATAGTGTCGGTGCGGTCTTCGCCTATTACTTCGTCCTTCCTCTGATCTTCAGTTATCTCATCACCTACTCCGGAGATATTGCGCAGGTTGCGCTTTCTGCTAGAAGGATTTTCTCTATTATCCTTTATGCGGGTCTCGGATTCGGATTAATCTTTCAAATCCCCTTTGTCATGATTCTCGTGGTAAAGCTGAAGCTCGTCACCCATTCATGGCTTAAGGATAAGCGATTGCTCATCTATGGGTTAACAATAAGTATCACGTTCTTTGTCTTCGCCGACCCTACGGGCATCTCGATGATCATGGCAGCGGTCTCAATAGCACTGTTCGAACTCGGATTGCTCATAACAAACCTTTCTTTAAAGCCTTTACAGGGCTTGCGGGGGCACGGGCAGAGCCCGTGATGGGGCGGAGCCCCACAAAAAGAGAGCTTTACCAAAGAAAAGGTTTTTTTAAACTGGATATCGGGCGCAAGCGAAGATAGTAGCGAAAATAATGAGCTTTCGTCCCCCAAAGAGAATAGCGAGGCGTTCGAACATCCAATGAAAATATAATATTTATATATATCATAATCTTTTTATTATACCAAATGGAGGAGGTGCCAAAGCGATGAACGAGTGGATCATAGTAGGAATAATAGCAGTTATTTTGTTATTTGGTGCTACCAAAGTGCCGCAGCTTGCCCGGTCCTTCGGGCAGGCGATGGGAGAGTTCAAGAAAGCGAAACGTGAAGCGGAACTCGATCTCAAGAATTTTGAAGAATCCACGACAGCCGAAGAGGAAGCGGTACCAAAACTGAAGGCGAAAACGAAGGCGAAGACTGAGGATCTCGACGTCAGAGAAGTGGCTGCGTACATGGGCATAGAGACCGAGGGCAAGACCGAGGAGGAGTTAAAAGAGGAAGTTAGGGCAAAGCTGGAATCATCAAAATAAGTTCTCTCCAAGCAAGACAAATGGGTAAGCGAAACTCAGCAATATGCTTGCCGCTCTGTCGTTATTTTATTTACTTCCGGTAACAAGAATACCGATGACCTCAGAAAATTGAAGGAATGGCTGGAGGGATTTGGATATGTAGTCTCAAAGGTTTTATAGATAAGGAAGTTTGAAGTAGTTTCATACCAAAGCTTTATTACTCTAAAATCCAGAGTAGTTTCCTCACACAAATAACATAACCCTATTTTCATTAAAACTTGTGGGAGCCACACTCAATATGAAGCATATCTTATCTAAAGATGACTCACTTCTGTCATTGTATGACGGGCAAGATTACACCGCTGCAAATCAGTCTCGCGTACATCGTCAAGATGATACTGGGATTCAAGAACGCATACGGCATGGACGAAGAGCTGCGAAAAGCTCACCAGGCTATCATCCAGTGGCTGAGAATCCTCGGTTTCGTAGCTGGGGAGATCGTAGCGTGCGATAGCAGTAAAATTCGCGTAGATGGGCTGACTTACGAAGGAGCTGAGGAAGTCTTCGATTATCAGACGAAAGAGAACGTGAGAGGCTACAAACTGTTCGTGATCTACGATGAGGAGAACTTCCTCTGGCTGGGCGATAAAGAACATACGGAGTATGTCTCGCGTGGGAAAGAAGGAACTAAGCTCTACGAGCAGGTTGCCGAACTCGACGAATCGGAATTCCGGGAGGTGATATTGAAAACAAAGGAATACGAGCCGAAGACAGCGCGTGGAAAAGCGGCACAGGAGATGAGAGATGAGGAGAAAAAGCCGGTGCGAATTGCAGAGTGCACGTGCTCGTTTTCCGATGGCACTCCGGTTCGGATAGTCGTGGAGAATCGAGGCTGTTGAGAGGGGAAGAGGGAGGAAATACAGGATAAATGGTTACAAGGCGGGGATATAAAATGGTAAATATGGGCTGTTTGTGCTTTAAATAGCACGTTTATAGTGCTTCTTCGTTGGATTTTACGAAACTAAAAGTGTGATTCCGGGACATAAGCCATGGATGCGTGATATGTTTTTGTGGTATTTTGTTATTTGTTATGATAAAATGTGGTTG